>CADCPG010000164.1 GCA_902803255.1 uncultured Ruminococcus sp.
CGGAAAGCAGCTGTTCCTTACGGAAAGCAGCACAAATATACGAAACGAGGTCATACCGGAACAATGAAAAACAAAGTCGGAGCGATAGTCGGGATCAACTGGGGCGACGAGGGCAAAGGCCGGATGGTCGACCTGCTCGCGGAGGAGTACGACGTCGTTGTGAGGTATCAGGGCGGCGGAAACGCCGGACATACCGTCGTGAACGAAAAAGGCAGATTCGCGCTGCACCTTCTGCCGTCGGGGATCTTCCGCGAAGGAGTCGTAAATATCCTGGGGAACGGAGTTGCGCTCGACCCGGAGAATCTGTGGGCGGAGATGAGCGAAGTGATGTCGAAGGGCATCTCGCTGACTCCAGGGAACCTGAAGATAAGCGAGCGCGCGTCGCTGCTGATGCCCTGGCACCGCAAGCTCGACGAGCTCGAGGAGGCGCGTCTCGCCGACAGAAAATACGGATCGACCAAACAGGGCATCGCGCCCTTCTACGCGGATAAATACCGGAAGAAGACGGTCCTCGCGGGTGAACTGAGAGACCGCGGCAGGTTTTTCGACCGTCTGGAGGAGCTGCTCGAGTGGAACAATCTGATCCTGACCGGAGTCTACGGGGCGAAGCCGTATACAAAAGACGACATCGGGAAATGGTTCGACGGCTTCTGCTCGAAGATCGCCCCGTTCGTGTGCGACACCGGCGGATTCCTGGAAAACGCCCGGAGCGAGGGCAAAAGCATCCTGATGGAGGCTCAGCTCGGGGCGCTCCGGGACATCGACTTCGGCATATACCCGTATACGACGTCGTCGAACACCACGGCCGCCTACGCGCCGATCGGGTCGGGTCTGCCGTCGCTGCGTCCCGACGAGGTCATAGGGGTGGTCAAGGCCTACTCGACATGCGTCGGAGAGGGGCCGTTCGTCTGCGAGATGTCGGGAGAGGAGGCGTCGGCGCTGCGCGAGGCGGGGGCCGAATACGGCGCAAAGACCGGACGCCCCAGACGCGTGGGCCCGATCGACACCGTCGCCACGGGATACGGGGTCGGAGTACAGGGAGCGACCTGTCTCGCACTCACGAAGCTCGACGTGCTCAGCTATATGAAGAGCATCCCGGTCTGCTCCGCATACACCGTGAACGGCAGGAAGACCGGGAGATTCCCCTTCCCGGCCGACCTCGGCGGCGCGCTGCCGGTCATCGAAGAGCTGCCCGGCTGGAACTGCGACATCACGGGGGCGAGATACTGGGAAGAGCTGCCGCAGGAGGCAAAAAGATACGTCGAATATATCGAAAAGGCCGTCGGATGCCCGATAAAATACGTATCCGTCGGGCCCGAAAGAGACAGCATAATCATAAGAGACCTGTGAAGGCCCCGGGGGACCCGGTCCGGACAGCAGAACAGCGGAGGAAAAAATGAGCGAAATATACGAATCACCTTTTTCAAAGAGATATTCATCCGAGGAAATGCAGCGGCTCTTTTCGGACGACACGAGATACACGACCTGGCGCCGTCTCTGGGCGTCTCTCGCGAGGAACGAAATGAAACAGGGCCTGCCCGTCACGCAGGCCCAGGTCGACGAACTCGAGGCGCACACAGCCGATATCGACTACGGCTGCGTCAGGCGCCGCGAGGCCGAGGTGCGCCACGACGTCATGGCCCACATCTACGCCTACGGCCTCGCCGCTCCGTCCGCCGCGGGGATCATACACCTCGGCGCGACGAGCTGCTACGTCACAGACAACGCCGACCTCATCATTTACAGGGACGCCCTGCGGCTGATACGCGCGGAGCTGCTCGGCGTAATGGCAAACCTGTGCGACTTCGCCGAAAAGTGGAAGGCCCTCCCCGTCCCGGGCTATACGCACTACCAGCCGGCTCAGCCGGTGACGCTCGGGAAGCGGGCGTCGCTCTGGCTGCAGGACTTCCTTTCCGACCTCGGCGAGGTCGATTTCGCGCTGTCTAACATCAGATTTCTCGGCTGCCGCGGCACCACAGGTACCGAAGCGAGTTTCGTCGGGCTGTTCGGCGGTGATACGGAAAAGATCGACGCCATGAACCGGGGCATCGCGGCCGAGTTCGGGTTCGGCGAATGCTTCGACGTGTGCGGACAGACATACCCGCGCAAGACCGACAGCCGGATCATGAACGCGCTGTCGTCGATCGCGCAGACATGCTGCCGCATGGCCTGCGACATCCGCCTCATGCAGCACGACAGGCAGGTCGAGGAACCCGTCGAGGAAAAGCAGATCGGCTCTTCCGCGATGGCGTACAAGCGCAATCCGATGAGATGCGAGAGGATATGCTCCCTCTCGAGGTATCTTATCGCCGATGCCGCGAACGCGCCGATGACGGCCTCGTCGCAGTGGCTCGAGCGCACGCTCGACGACTCCGCGAACCGGCGCATCTCGATCCCCGAGGGCTTTCTCTGCGCCGACGCCGTGCTGAGACTGGCGCAGAACGTGACGGCGGGACTGAGAGTCAACCGGAAGGTGATCGAAAAGGCGCTGAACGACTTTTTGCCCTTCGCCGCTACCGAGAACCTGCTCATGGAAGCCGTAAAGCGCGGCGGAGACAGGCAGGAGCTCCACGAGATCATCCGCCGCTGCTCCGTTGAGGCGTCTGACAGGATGAAAGACGGCGGGGACTGCGACCTGACCGAAAGGCTGGCCGCCGAGAGCGGCTTCGGCCTTTCCGCCGGGGAGATCCGCGCGGTGCTCGATCCGTCGCTCTATACCGGAAGATGCGCGGAACAGGTGGAGGTCTTTCTCGCGAAGGTGAGACCGCACCTTGACGGAGCCTCCGCCGGGGCGCCGGATATATCTCTGTGATCCGCCGCCCGCGGCGGGACCGGTGCGCTCATACCATGTCATAAGATCAAAAACAAACGCTCAGGAGGTTCTATATGGACAGGATCCTTGTTCTGGATTTCGGCGGACAGTACGATCTGCTGATCGCGCGCAGAGTGAGAGAGCATCACGTCTTCGCCGAGATAAAGCCTTACGGAAAAATAAGTGCGGAAGAAGTTAAACGCGGGGGATACCGCGGGATCATCTTCACCGGAGGCCCCGCCAGCGTATACGCGGAAGGTTCGCCCCTCTGCGGCGCCGACATGCTCGAGACCGGGATACCGGTTCTCGGGATCTGCTACGGAGCGCAGCTCATCGCGCATCTGTCGGGCGGAGAGGTGTCGCCGGCGGAAGGCTCCGGTGAATACGGAAGCGCCGCGCTCAGCGTCGGGAAAAGCGCTCTTTTCGAGGGGATCCCGGAGAAGATCACCTGCTGGATGAGCCATTCAGACCGCATAACCTCTCTTCCGCCGGGATACACCGTCACCGCGTCTACCGGAAAATGCCCCGCGGCTGCTTTCGAAAACAGCGAAAAAAAGATATACGGCGTCCAGTTCCATCCCGAGGTGTCGCATACCGAATACGGCAGATACGTCATAGGCAATTTCGTGAAAAAGATCTGCGGCGCATCGGGTGACTGGACGATGGACGGATTCACCGAGAGGAGCGTCAGAGAGCTCCGCGAAAAGCTCGAAGGCCGGAACGTCATGCTTGCGCTCTCGGGAGGCGTCGATTCGTCGGTCGCGGCCGAACTGCTCTGCAGGGCGGTCGGAGACCGTCTCACCTGCGTGTTCGTCGATCACGGCATGCTGAGGAAGGGCGAATCCGAGGCCGTCGTCTCGGTCTTCGGAGGAAGGAAGGACATGAACTTCATCCGCGTCGACGCCGCCGAGCGCTTTCTCGAGAGGCTCTCGGGCGTTACGGAGCCCGAGACAAAGCGCCGGATCATAGGAGAGGAGTTCATCCGCGTCTTCGAGGAGACGGCAAAGGCCTGCGGCGGCTCGGACGTCCTCGCGCAGGGGACGATCTATCCCGACGTCATCGAGAGCGGCCGCGGGGATGCCGCGGTGATCAAGAGCCACCACAACGTTGGGGGGCTGCCGGGCGAGATGCTCTTCCGCGAGATCTGCGAGCCGCTGAGAGACCTCTTCAAGGACGAGGTAAGGCATGTCGGCGAACTGCTGGGACTGCCCGACTCCATCGTCCGGAGGCAGCCCTTCCCCGGTCCCGGACTCGCCGTGAGGATCACCGGCAGGATCAGCGGGGACAAACTGAACACCGTGAGGGAGGCCGACGCGATATTCCGCGAGGAGGTCGGCAAACTGCCTGAGGAGGAGCGTCCTTCGCAGTATTTCGCCGTGCTCACTGACACGAAGAGCGTCGGCGTGAAAGGAGACGCCAGGGCGTACGGATACACCGTCGCGCTCAGGGCGGTCGATACGGACGACTTCATGACCGCCGGCTGGTCAAGGCTGCCGTACAGCCTGCTGGAGACCGCCTCCGGACGCATAACCGGTGAGATCCCGCAGGTCACGAGGGTGGTATACGATATTACCTCAAAGCCGCCCGCGACCGTAGAGTGGGAATGAAAAACGGAGGGCAGAGACATGACCAAGTATATTTTTGTTACCGGAGGAGTCGTTTCGGGCCTCGGCAAGGGGATCACGGCGGCGTCGCTCGGACGTCTGCTCAAGGCGCGCGGACTGAAGGTCGCGGCACAGAAGCTCGACCCCTACATCAACGTCGATCCGGGGACGATGAGCCCCTACCAGCACGGTGAGGTCTACGTGACCGAGGACGGCGCCGAGACCGATCTCGACCTCGGGCACTATGAGCGCTTCATCGACGAGGACCTCAACAAATACTCCAACCTGACGACAGGCAAGGTCTACTGGAACGTCCTGAACAAGGAGCGCCGCGGAGAATTCCTCGGCTCGACGGTCCAGGTCATACCGCACATAACCAACGAGATCAAGGATTTCGTATACAACGTCGGACGCCACTCCGACGCCGACGTCGTCATCACCGAGATCGGCGGCACCATCGGCGACATCGAGTCCCAGCCTTTCATCGAGGCTGCCAGACAGATCTCGCTCGAAGTCGGACGGGAGAACAGCCTCTTCATCCACGTGACACTGGTGCCCTGGCTGCACGGCTCCGAGGAGCACAAGACCAAGCCGACGCAGCACTCGGTCAAGGAGCTGCAGGGGATGGGAGTCAACCCGAACATCATCATCCTGCGCTGCGACGAGCCGCTCGAACCGTCGATATTCGACAAGATAGCCCTTTTCTGCAACGTAAAGAAGGACTGCGTGATCGAGAACATCACGCTTCCGAACCTCTACGAGGCTCCGCTGATGCTCGAGAAGTCGGGATTCTCGTCGGTCGTATGCCGTGAACTCGGCATCGACGCCCCCGCGCCCGACCTCGACGAATGGACGGCGATGGTCGACAGGATAAAGGCTCCGCGCAGACCGGTGCAGATCGGGCTCGTCGGGAAGTACGTCGCGCTGCACGACGCCTATCTGTCGGTCGTCGAGGCGCTCAGACACGCGGGCTATACCTACAACGTCCACATCAAGGTGCACTGGATCGATTCGGAGGAGATCACGCCTGAAAACGCCTCTGACATCCTCTCGGGACTTGACGGCATCATCGTTCCGGGCGGCTTCGGCAGCCGCGGGATCGAGGGTATGATCACAGCCGCGAGATACGCGAGGGAGAATATGATCCCCTATTTCGGCATCTGCCTCGGGATGCAGATCGAAGTCATCGAGTTCGCGAGGAACGTCGCGGGGATCTGCGGCGCGAACTCGGGCGAATTCGACGACGGCTGCGCCGACAAGGTGATAGATTTCATGCCGGGGCAGAGCGACGAGATCGACAAGGGAGGCACGCTCAGACTCGGCGCATATCCCTGCGAGATAGCTCCGGGCACGACGATGGAGAGATGCTACGGTACGCGGTCGATCAGCGAGCGCCACAGACACAGATACGAATTCAACAACAAATACAGGAAAGTGCTTGAGGAGGCGGGGCTCACGCTCAGCGGAATGTCCCCCGACGGGCGGCTGGTCGAGACGGTCGAGCTGACCGGGCGCGACTTCTTCGTCGGCGTCCAGTACCACCCCGAGTTCAAGAGCCGTCCGAACAGGCCGCATCCGCTCTTTCTGGGTTTCGTCGGAGCGGCGGCAGGCAGCCCGGACAAATGGGCGGAATGAGTATCGGCGAGGAGTGCGGTATCTTCGGGGTCCGCTCCGGAGACCCGACCGACGCCGCGGCGCTCTGCTATTACGGGCTCTACGCCCTTCAGCACCGGGGGCAGGAGAGCTGCGGAATAGTGGTGAACGACGACGGGCTGTTCGCCTCCCGCAAAGACCTCGGCCTGGTAGGCGAGGTCTTTACCGCGGACGCTCTCGCGTCGCTTCCGAAAGGGAGAATGGCGGTCGCCCACACCCGCTACGGCACCACCGGGAACACGAGCAGGGAAAA
>CADCPG010000165.1 GCA_902803255.1 uncultured Ruminococcus sp.
GGCGTGCCAAGCGGCTCATTCCGCTGTGCGAGCTTCCCGTCTCCGCCGGTCCCGGCGAGTTCCTCGACGGCTCCCTTCCCGCTTCCGAGAAGATCTCGGTGGCGTCGGGAGAGATCACCGACAGAGCCGACTACGCCGTCAGGATCAGCGGAAGCAGCATGATGCCGAAATACCGCGACGGCGACATCCTGCTCGTCGAGGATACCGACGCCGTGGAAGTCGGCGAGCCCTGCATCTTCGTGCTCGACGGCAGCGGCTACTTCAAGATCTTCGGCGGCGACTGCCTCATCTCGCTCAACCCCGAATACGGCAGGATAATGCTCCGCGACTTCGAGAACGTCTACTGCTCGGGCAGGGTCATCGGAAAGCTGAAAAAGAAAAACTGAATCAAAATCGGCAGGCCCCGTCCCGGAGGATGAGGCCTGCCTGTTTGTTTATGACCGTATGGACGCAGACTTATCTGCGCTTTTTTCCGTGCGGGTTCCCGAGTGCCCGGTTTATCCCGCGTCCGGCGAGATTCGACACCGCGCGCGAAATGCCTCTGCGGCTCGAGCCGCCGAACAGCGAACTGCCTATAGCGGCGCCGACACCCGATGCGACCATCGAACCGAATGTCCCGCCGGCTAGGCTCTTGATTATCGAGAGCACCTCGCGCTGCTTTTCCTGCTCGGCGAGCTCCGCGGAGATCTTAGCCTCCTTCGCCTCGAGTTCGGCCGCCTCTCTCGCGGCTTTTTCCTCCGCCGCTCTGACAGCCTCGCCCAGAGGGGCACCGCACATCGGACACACGGTGCGTCCGTCGGCCTCTATGAATGAATCGCAGTATTCGCAGGTGACTTTCATCGTCCGTACCTTTCCGTTCCCGGCAGATATCCGCGGAAAAGCTCTGTTCCGCCGGATGCCCGCTCCGTCCGGCCCTTTTTACGGATCCGGAAGGACATCTTCCGCCTCCGCGCCGGAATGGCGGTACATACCGCCCGGGCGCCGCGTTGCCGTATTTGATATCATATTTTATCACATATTTCGGTAAAAAGCAATATCGCAGGCCGTCTGTCGAAAAAATATCACCGGAAAACTTTTTTTTTATTGACAATATCCGAAAAACGTTGTATAATATAGCGCCGCTTGAGTACGGCTCTTTTAAGTGCGTCCCAAAAAACGCCGCCGTGATTCAGCGAGTCTTTGAGAAAGCGAGGTGCTTTTCGTGTTTGCAATAATCGAAACGGGCGGAAAGCAGTACAAAGTCAGCGAGGGCGACACCATTTTCGTGGAAAAGCTCGAAGCCGAAAACGACAGCGAGATCGTGATCGACAACGTCAAGGCTGTCTCTGACGCGGCCGGGTTCAGAGCCGGCGAAGCTGCCGTGGGAGCCAAAGTGACCGCCAAGGTCGTAAGCAGCGGCAAGGGCCGCAAGATCGTGGTCTTCACCTACAAGTCGAAGAAGAACGAAAAGAGAAAGATCGGCCACAGACAGCCGTACACGAAGCTGAACATCGTCAAGATCGAAGGCTGAAAGTCTCTTACGCACTGACATGACAAAGGTCGTATTTTTCAGAAGCGGAGGCAATTTCTACGGCTTCCGTGAGACAGGACACACCGGATACGGGGATTCGGGCGAGGACATCCTCTGCGCCGCTCTCTCCGCAATGACGATGCTCATCGTCAACACCGTCGAGATATCCTATGCGTCCGACATACTCTACGACGTAAACGAGGGCGCCACCGAGATCTGCGTAAGAGCGAAGTCGGCTCTTCCCGAGTACGAGGAGGACGCGCTCAAGCAGTTCGCCGTATCGGGTCTGTTCCAGGCCTACTTCTACCAGCTGAACGACCTGACCGAAGAGTATCCGGACAATCTGGAGGTCGAAGTCACCGACCGCGATTTCGAATGATACGTCCGAACGAAGCCCCGCGCGTGGCGGTAACGCGCAAGCTCACCGAAAGGCAGGAAAAAACAGAAATGATGAAGATCTCATTACAGTTTTTTGCTCATAAGAAGGGCGTCGGCTCCACCAAGAACGGCCGCGACTCCGAATCGAAGAGACTCGGCGTCAAGAAGGCCGACGGAGCCTATGTCACCGCCGGCAACATCATCGTGAGACAGAGAGGCACCGCCATCCATCCCGGCAACAACGTCGGCATGGGGACCGATTACACTCTTTTCTCGCTGATCGACGGCAAAGTAAAATTCGAGCATAAGACCAAAGACAAGAAGCAGGTCAGCGTATACGCCGAATGAACGGCGCCGCGGCTTCCGCGGCACTCTCCGGCTTCTTGAAAAACACACGCGGGCGAAGATCTGCCCGCGTGTGTTTTTCCGTCTCATACGCCCGCCGCGGTCTGAGCCCGCGCGGCATCACGCCCGCAAAATTATACTTGATATATTCTGCGGAAAATGATATAATATATATATCAGTTTAGGATGGGCGACCTCGTCCGCCGCCCTCCCTGTCATGCATGTCAAATCACGAAAGGAGTCGTTTATATGACCCTGAACAATAATAACAGACACAGAAAGGCCGGCAAAGGGGCGAAGCGTCCCCTCGACATCCTCCTCTCGGTCTTCCTCGCGGCGCTCATCCTCATGTCGTCTCCCGTGCTCGGCTTTGCCGCCTCCGCGGACGAGCCGTCAGGAGAAACGGAGCCGATCTCAGAGCCCGTCACCGGACCGGCCGCCGAGCCGGATACGGAACCGGTGACCGAGCCCGTCACAGAGCCGGTAACCGAACCTGTCACCGAGCCGGTCACCGAGCCGGTCACCGAACCCGTGACGACAGCCCCGGCGGCGACCGTCATAGGATTCAGCGTCAACTGCATAAGCGGAAAGACGACCTTCTACGAAGGAGAGTCGTTCTCATCCGAGGGATACATCGGAACGGTCAACTATTCCAACGGCACCAGCCGCCAGCTCACCTCGAGCGAGATGAGCTTCTCGCCCTCCGGCCCGCTGAAGAATACCGACAACACAGTCACCTTCTCGTGCTCGCTCACCGACAGAACGTCCGGCATGCCGGTCACCGTCATAGCGGCCGACAAAGTCGAAGTAGGCGGAGACTTCAAAAAGATCTACCACGCCTGCGAGGACACCGTCGACACGACGGGGATGACCGCTGTCCTCAAATTCACCGACGGCACCGAGAAGGCGCTCGCTCTCTCCGACTGCACCGTGACCCCCTCTTCCGCCGAACCCATTCCGGCGGGGACCGAAGCCGTCACCGTAGCATACATGATAGCCGGCCGCGCCGTCACCGGCAGCGCAGCCATAACCGTCAGACGTCCGGTCTCGATATCGGTCAATTCCCTTCCCGACGCCGATTTCTACGAGGGCTATCCCTTCGCATGCAATCCCGATGACCTCGGGATCTTCGCCACCTTCGAGGGCGAGACCGAGCCCGTCAGGATCCACAACTACGACATAGAAGGGGCCGACGCCCCGCTCGTCGCCGGCGAAAATGGCAAGGCCGTCCTCACCGTGTCGCTCGACGCCGTCGAGGCGCCGCTGACCGTCGCTCTCGTAAAGGTCGATCCCGCCGGCTTCAAGGTCACCTTCGACAAGGCCCAGAACATCTATCTGACCGACGGAAACAACGTCATCACCTCCGACGGAATAAAGATCACAGCGACGTATGAGGACGGTTCGACCCGCGACGTCACCTCGGATACCGTGTTCAACTTCCCCGAGTTCTACACCGCCGGGAGCGAAGTCAGCGCCTTCTTCGCCGGCTATCCGATAGACCTTCAGGCAGCCGGAGCGGTGATCATCCACTCGGCCGAACTCATCGTCTTCAAGCAGCCGGTCAAGACCGAGTACAATACCGGCGAGTCGTTCAGCCCGACCGGCATGATCCCCGTCGTCAGATACGATGACGGCACGACCGACACCCTCGCCGCCGGCGACGTCGAATTCACCGTCTCCGACCCGCTCACCGAAGCCGACAGCTCGGTGACGGTCAGCTGGAGAGGCCTGACTGTCGGCCTTCCGATCAAGGTCTTCTCGTCGAGGCGCGTGAGCAGGATAGAGATCGCCGAACCGCCCGACAACATCAAGTACATCACCGGACAGTCACTCTCGATCGCCGGCATCAAGGTCAACATCTATTACGAAGGCGAGACCGCGCCCGAAGAGGCCGACGTCTCGAAGCTGAAGACGGTCCCCGAACTCGGCTCGCCCGTCACCGCGGGAATGAAGTCGTTCACAGTAAGGTACGAGCTCAGCCCGACGGTATACTACGACGCCAAGCAGCCGATCCAGGTCGAGTCCAAGACCGCCATCGCGCTTGCCGTCACTTCAAAGCCCAACAAGACGGTTTACACCGAGGGCGACAGCTTCAACCCCGCTGGCATGGTCATCAGCCTGCTCTACAACGACACCACTCTCATCCCGGTCACCGGATACGAGACGCAGGTCGACGATCCCTTCCTGCTCTCTTCTAACGACGCCGTCCAGCAGAAGACGGTCAAGTTCTCCTACTCCGGATTCGAGTGCAGCCTGACGATCACGGTCAACGCGAAGAAGGTCAAATCGCTTTCGATCCTCTCCGCCCCGACCAAGACCGTATACCGGATCGGCGAGACATTCGACCCCGCCGGAATGAAGGTCCTGCTCAATTACGCCGAGAACGGCTCGACTCCCGTGATCGTACCCGACACCGCGTACAGCTATGCCCCTACCGGCAAGCTGACCGCGGCCGACACTTCGATCTACATAAGCTTCAGAGGTCTCACCGAAAAGGTCGACATCGAAGTCAACGCCTCGGGCGTCCATGTTGACGATCCGGTGACCTCGGAGTCCGCAACTGCCGCGCCTCCGGTCACCGCCGATCCCGGCACCGTCGAGTCGTCGGACGACGTCCCCGGAACTTCGGCCCCCGATTATTCGGAGCCCGTGGATCCATCTTCGTCGGAGCCGGCGGGAGATGAAACAAAGTCTCCGTCCGTGACGACGAAAAGCAGCGGCGGCGGAAAGAAACAGGGCGGCTTCGACACCGTCATGCTCCTCTGGATCGGCATAATCGCACTGATCGTCATAGCACTCGTGCTGCTGATCATCTATTACAAGAGGCACTTCACCTGACGTCTGTCGGGTATAAAGATCCCGGAGCGGTTCACCGCTCCGGGATCTTTTTGTATTCACGATCTGATCTGAGCCTCGACCAGCCGCTCTCCGCAGTATTTCTCGCGGAGCTTCGGCTTTTCGATCTTGCCGGTGGGATTGCGCGGGACTTCGGCGAAGATTATCTTCCTCGGACGCTTGTAGCGGGGCAGCCCCATGCAGAAGGTCTCGATCTCCTCTTCGGTGACGGCAAATCCCGGCTTCACCTCGATGATCGCCGCGGCGATCTCTCCCAGCCGCTTGTCGGGCAGGCCTATGACGGCCACGTCCTTGACGGCCGCGTGAGCTCTGATGAAGTCCTCGATCTGCACGGGATAGAGGTTCTCTCCTCCCGAGATGATTACATCCTTCTTGCGGTCTACGAGGTATATGAAGCCCTCGCTGTCCTCCATGGCCATGTCGCCGGTGAGGAGCCAGCCGTCGCGCAGCACCTCGGCCGTGGCGGCGGGGTTCTTGTAATAGCACTTCATGACGCCGGGGCCGCTCACCCAGAGCTCACCGACCTCCCCTCTCTTCACGTCGTTCCCGTTTTCATCGCATATGCGCGTCTTCCAGCCGTATCCGGCCTTCCCGATCGCTCCGACGTGGTCGACGTTCTCGACTCCCAGGTGCACGCACCCGGGGCCGGTCGATTCGGACAGTCCGTAGTTCGTGTCGTATTCGTGATTCGGGAAGACCTTCTTCCAGCGGCGGATAAGGCTGGGCGGGACCGGCTGCGCGCCGATGTGCATGAGCCTCCAGCGCGAGAGGTCGTATTCGGCGAGATCGATGTCCCCGCGGTCGACGGCGTCGAGGATATCCTGCGCCCACGGCACGAGCAGCCATACTATCGAGGCGTGTTCGATAGCCGCCGCCCTGATGATCCAGCCGGGAGTCACTCCCCGCAGGAGGACGGCCTTGCTGCATGAGTAGAGCGAGCCGAACCAGTGCATCTTGGCGCCGGTGTGGTAGAGCGGCGGGATGCAGATGAATACGTCGTCGTGCTGCTGTCCGTGATGCGCCTGCTCGGTGACCGCGGAATTGATGAGCGCCCGGTGCGTGTGAAGGATGGCCTTCGGGAATCCGGTCGTTCCCGACGAGAAGTATATCGCCGCGTCATCCTCCTCGGTGAGGGTCGATGTGACCGCCGGCCGGTCGCAGGCCGAATACTCGACGAGCTCGAGGAAGTCTCCGGCAAATTCGGGGACCTCGCGGTGGAGCGCAGACGAGGCGTAGAGCAGCCTGATGCCGTCGAGGGCATGGAGTATTTCGCCCACTCTTCCTATGAATTCCTCTCCGAAGATGAGCACCGACGAATCTGACAGATCGAGGCAGTACCTGATCTCCTCGGCCGTATAGCGGTAGTTCATCGGGACAGCGAGAGCGCCCGTCTTGAGTATACCGAAATAAACGGGAAGCCATTCGAGGCAGTTCATGAGCAGGACGGCCACCTTGTCGCCCTTGCGCACTCCGCTTGATATCAGATAGTTCGCCACGCGGTTCGCCTTGAGGTCGAATTCCGCCCAGGTCATCTCGCGTCTGAACCGCGGATCTGTGCCGCCCTCAATCAGTCCGAACTCCTTCCAGTCCTCGCGCCTCGGGCGCACCGACGGATTGAGCTCGACGAGAGCCACTTCAAAACCGCTCTCCTTCGCGTTTCTCTCGAGTAAGTCTGTGATGATCATGCTGTGTTTCTTCCGCTTTCCATCCGCCGCCTGACGGCGGATAAAGTTTCGCTCAGATGATGTGACGGCCGCGCGCCGGCGCGTCCGCAATGAAAATAATTATATCACCGTAAAAAATGTATGTCAATCCTTTTTTGTCCCGTTTTTTCCTTTTTTCAGGACGCCGTCAAGGTACTGTCCGGTGTATGACGCACCGCACTTCGCGACATCCTCCGGCGTGCCGCAGGCCACGACGTTCCCGCCGGCGTCGCCTCCCTCGGGGCCCAGATCGATGATCCAGTCGGCTGTCTTGAGGACGTCGAGATTGTGCTCTATGACGAGCACGGTGTTTCCGGCGTCGACCAGCCTGGAAAGCACGCGCAAAAGGCTCGCGACATCCTCGGTGTGAAGGCCGGTCGTCGGTTCGTCGAGGATATAGAAGGTATTGCCGGTGCCGAGTTTGGTCAGTTCTGTGGCGAGCTTCACGCGCTGCGCCTCGCCGCCAGACAGCGTCGTCGACGACTGCCCGATCTTAATGTATCCGAGTCCGACGTCGCACAGGGTGCTGAGGAAACGCCTGATCTTCGGGATATCTGAGAAAAAGGAGAGCCCCTCCTCGGCCGTCATCTCGAGGACCTCGTATATGTTCTTGCCCTTGTATCTCACCTCGAGCGTGTCGCGGTTGTACTTCTTGCCGCCGCAGACGTCGCATTTGACATATACGTCGGGCAGGAAGTGCATCTCGATCTTTTTCACGCCGTCTCCCGAGCAGGCCTCGCAGCGGCCGCCCTTGACGTTGAATGAGAACCTGCCGGGGCCGTATCCCCTGCGAACGGCGTCCTGCGTCTTCGCGAACAGCTGCCTGATCTCGCCGAACAGGCCGGTGTAAGTCGCGGGATTCGAGCGCGGGGTGCGCCCGATCGGGCTCTGGTCGATGCAGATGACCTTGTCGAGGGCGTCGATCCCGTCGGCTCTGTCGAAGCTGCCCGGCCGCCTGCGCGCCCGGTTGAGCTCGGCCGAGAGCAGCGGCGAGATGACTCCGTCGACTAGCGAGGATTTGCCCGACCCCGACACGCCGCTCACGCAGACGAAACAGCCGAGCGGGATCCTCACGTCGATGTTCTTCAGGTTGTTGACTCTCGCACCGTATATGTCAAGCGTCTTGCCGTTCCCCGGCCTTCTTCTCTCCGGGACCGGGATCGACTTCCGGCCCGACAGATACGCGCCCGTCACCGACTCCGGACATTCCGCGACCTCTTCGGGAGCCCCGGCAGCGACGACCCTTCCGCCGTTCACTCCGGCTCCGGGGCCGATATCGACGAGAAAATCGGACGAGCGCATCATCTCATCGTCGTGCTCGACGACGATCACGGTGTTGCCGAGATCGCGCAGGCTGCAGAGCGTGGAGATCAGCCGTCTGTTGTCGCGCTGGTGCAGACCTATCGACGGCTCGTCGAGAACATAGAGCACTCCGGTCAGCGCCGAGCCTATCTGCGTGGCGAGCCTTATGCGCTGAGCCTCACCGCCCGACAGCGACCCGGCCCTTCTCGAGAGAGTCAGGTAGTCGAGCCCGACGCTCACGAGGAACCCGAGCCTCGCCCTGTTCTCCTTGAGGACGTCCTTCACTATCGACGCCTCGGTGGGCGTAAGATCGAGCTTTTCGCTGTTTATGTATCTCAGCGCGTCGCCGACCGACATGTCGCAGAACCTGTCGATCGGCAGTCCCCCCACCGTCACCGAGAGCGACATCGGATTGAGACGGCGCCCTCCGCAAGCCCTGCAGGGGATCTCCTCGATGAATTCCTCGTAATACTCCTCGGCTCCCGAGTACTGCATGCGCTGCTCTATGATGGGGATGATGCCGGGGAAGCGGTCGCTCCGCCGGTGTCCCTCCCTGCCGAAATAGCGCGTCACGTCGTATGTCTCGCTCCCCGTGCCGTAGAGCAGTATGTTCATCTGCTCATCTGTGTACTCCGACAGCGGGGTGTCGAGAGATATGCCGTGGGCCTGCATGACGGCCGAGACGAGCGGGCCGTTCCAGCTCTCGTCGTCGAGCGACTTGAATCCGTTGACGGCGACAGCCCCGTCGCGGAGCGACAGAGACAGGTCGGGTATCACCTTCTCGACCGAGATCCTGCGCGTCACGCCGAGTCCCGAGCACTCGGGGCAGGCGCCGGCCGGATTGTTGAACGAGAACATGCGGGGCTCGAGCTCGCCGAACGATATGCCGTGCTCCTCGCAGGCGTATGCCTGTGAGAATTCAAGCTCCGCGGGCGCTTCGGCGCCTTCTTCGGCCGCTACAGGTGCGATGATGAGCCGCCCGTCGGAAAGAGACAGGGCGGTCTCGACCGAGTCGGCGAGCCTCGACCGTATGCCGTCGCGCATGACGAGACGGTCCACGACTATCTCTATGCTGTGCCTGCGGTTCTTATCGAGGCTGATGTCCTCGCCGAGGTCGTACATCGATCCGTCGACCCTGACCCTGGTGTATCCGCCTCGCTGGGCGTCGGAAAACACCTTCTCGTGCATGCCCTTCTTTTCGCGAACGACGGGAGACAGCACGAGGAACCTCGTTCCCTCATCCAGCATCATTATCTTTTCGATGATCTGGTCTACCGTCTGACGCCTGATCTCGCGCCCGCATACCGGGCAGTGCGGGACGCCCACCCTGGCGTACAGCAGTCGCAGGTAGTCGTATATCTCGGTCACCGTGCCGACCGTCGAGCGCGGGTTCTTCGACGTCGTCTTCTGGTCGATCGAGATCGAAGGCGACAGCCCCTCTATGAGGTCGACGTCGGGCTTGTCGAGCTGCCCGAGGAACTGTCTCGCGTACGATGACAGCGACTCGACGAACCGTCTGTGGCCCTCGGCGTAGATGGTGTCGAAGGCGAGCGACGATTTTCCCGAACCCGACAGCCCGGTGAACACGACGAGTTTGTCGCGCGGGATGTCGAGGTCTATGTTTTTCAGGTTGTGGACCCTGGCTCCGCGGATCCTCAGATAAGATGAAGCCATCGTTTCACACTCTTTCGGTATAATTCCGGTATTTTCCGCCCGTCACGGCCGGCGGTCAGTCCTTCGCCTGGTCGCGAAGGTCCTTTATGCGGTCGCGCAGCATAGCGGCGGTCTCGAAATCGAGCCGTCTCGCGGCCGACTTCATCTCGGATGTGAGCTCGTCTATGAGCTTCTCGCGCTCGGCGCGGCCCATCCTGCGGCGCGTTCCGGCGCCGGCGCCGTCGCCGGTCTTTTCACGCCCGCGTCCTCCGCCGGCGTCATGTTTCCGCCCTCTTCCGTATCCGCTCCCGTTCTCTTCAGCGATCGCGATGATGTCGCGGACGCTCTTCTCGACGGTGTGCGGAACGATGCCGTGCTCCTCGTTGAACTTCTTCTGCGCCTTTCTGCGGCGTTCGGTCTCGTCGATCGCGTATCTCATCGACGACGTCACGCTGTCGGCGTAGAGGATGACCCTGCCGTCCAGGTTCCTCGACGCGCGGCCGACCGTCTGTATGAGCGACGTCCCGGAACGGAGGAAGCCCTCCTTGTCGGCGTCGAGCACCGCCACGAGGGCGACCTCGGGGATGTCGAGGCCCTCTCTCAGCAGGTTGATGCCCACCAGAACGTCGAATACTCCGAGCCGCAGGTCGCGAATGATCTCGGTGCGTTCGATCGTCTCGACGCTGAAGTGTATGTACCTGACCTTGATCCCGTTCTCGGTAAGATAGTCGGTAAGGTCTTCCGCCATCTTCCTCGTGAGCGTCGTGACGAGCACGCGCTCGCCGGCCGCGACACACTTCTTTATCTCGCCGAGGAGGTCGTCGATCTGGCCCTCGACCGGCCTTACCGTGATCTCGGGATCGACAAGGCCGGTCGGCCTTATCAGCTGCTCGGTGACGCTGTCGCTGTTCTCGCGCTCGTAGTCGCCGGGTGTGGCGCTGACGAAGACAGCCTGGTTTATCCGCTGCTCGAACTCGTCGAAGAAGAGCGGACGGTTGTCGAAGGCCGAGGGCAGTCTGAAGCCGTAGTCGACGAGATTCTTCTTTCTCGCGTAGTCGCCTCCGCTCATGCCGCGTATCTGCGGCAGGGTGACGTGGCTCTCGTCGACAAAGAGCAGCCAGTCCTTGGGGAAATAGTCGAGCAGGCAGAAAGGCGTCGAGCCGGGTTCCCTGCCCGATATGATTCGCGAATAGTTCTCGACTCCCGAGCAGAAGCCGATCTCGCGCAGCATCTCCATGTCGTATCTCGTGCGCTCGGTGATCCTCTGCGCCTCGAGGAGCTTGTTCTGAGACCTGAAATACTCGGCGCGCTCGTTCATCTCGCGCTCGATCTCGCGCAGAGCGGCCTCGCGCCGGTCGTCCGACACGGCGTAGTGCGTCGCGGGGTATATCGCGGCGTAGCTGAGCCGCCGGAGGACCTCTCCGGTGAGCGTGTTGATCTCCGACACCCTGTCGACCTCGTCTCCGAAGAACTCGACGCGCAGCCCCTTTTCGTCGGAACTGGCCGGTATGACGTCCACCGTGTCGCCGCGTACGCGGTAGCTGTCGCGTACGAAGTTCATATCGTTCCGGGTATACGAGATCGACGTCAGCCTCTTTACGAAGTCGGTCCGGTCGAGTGACATTCCCGGACGCACCGGCACGACGAGCCGGCAGTACTCCTCGGGGTCGCCAAGCGAATAAATGCAGGACACGCTCGACACGATGATGACGTCGCGGCGCTCGAACAGTGCCGATGTGGCGCTGTGGCGCAGCCTGTCGATCTCGTCGTTGATCAGCGCGTCCTTTTCGATATACATATCCTTCCCGGGGATGTAGGCCTCGGGCTGGTAATAGTCGTAGTAGGAGACGAAATACTCTACGGCGTTGTGCGGGAAGAACTCGCGGAACTCGGTGCATAGCTGAGCCGCGAGCGTCTTGTTGTGCGCAAGGACGAGAGTAGGCCGGTTCACGTTCGCTATGACGTTGGCCATCGTGAAGGTCTTTCCGGAGCCGGTGACCCCCAGCAGCGTCTGCATGCGGTCGCCCCGGAGTACGCCTTCGGTAAGCTTCGCTATCGCCGCCGGCTGGTCGCCGCAGGGCGTATAATCGGATACCAGTTCAAATTTACCCAATTTGCGCTCCTCCTCCTTCTCCTTCATCTTTCTCTTCCACTTCCGTCCCGCGCTTTTTCCTTATCCCCGCCATGGCCGCGCGGACCGCGGCGCACAGCGCGGCTCCGGCAACGCCGCCGGCCGTGTTCAGTATTATGTCGTCTATGTCGGCCGCCCGCGGCATGAACAGCTGCGCGAGCTCCACCGCAAGCGAGACTGCCGCGCAGAAGAGAGCCGTTCCGGGTATCTTCCTCCCGAAGGCGGCCGCGAAGAATGCTCCGAGCGGTACGAACACCGCTATGTTACCTAGTATGTTGACCATGAAGAAGCGGCTCTCCGCCGCGGTCCCGGTGTTTTTCAGCCTCCGCAGCGACCGAAGCGGTATGAGATTGAGGTATTCGCCGTCTGTACGCAGTTTCGGCACGAAGAAGGACGGGCTGCCGTCGACGGTCAGCGTCTGCGACAGGATGACGGTCAGCGAAACGCCGAACAGCCACAGGAAGGCCTCGTGCGTCGCCGTTTCCCGGACCGTCCGCGGGGCGACCGCACCGGTGCGCTTCCGACGTCCGGTGATGTAAAGCACCCTCGCCGGAATCCAGACGGCCGTGAACATCACTATCCACGGCAGCGACAGCTTCATATATTCGAAGAAGAATCCCATATAATCCTCCGGGGCCCCGACGGGCACAAACGCATAGCATATATTATACATTATTTCTGCTTCGACTTCAACCTTTTTCATTGACAATACAACAGAAATATATTATAATAAGTATTCATTACGATCGCCGTTTCGCGTCTTTCCGGACACTCTCCGGCGGCGCGGCGGTATGAAAGGCAGGATCCGGTAAAAATGTCGGCTAAAGAAAAAGACAGCAAAAAAATGGTCGAAGAGATCACCCCGATGGACGTTGACTTCGCCCAGTGGTACACGGATATAGTCAAGAAGGCGGAGCTCGTCGACTACTCCGGGGTCAAGGGCTGCATGATAATCAGACCGTACGGCTACGCGATCTGGGAGAACATACAGAAGATCCTCGACGCGGAGTTCAAGAAGCTCGGCCACGAGAACGTATACATGCCCCTCTTCATCCCCGAATCGCTCCTCCAGAAGGAGAAGGATCACGTCGAGGGCTTCGCGCCCGAGTGCGCCGTCGTCACGATAGGCGGACAGAACGTGCTTCAGGAGCGGCTGATCGTCAGACCGACTTCCGAGACACTCTTCTGCGATCACTATAAGAATATCATCCATTCCTACCGCGACCTCCCCAAGCTCTACAACCAGTGGTGCAACGTCGTGCGCTGGGAGAAGACCACGAGGCCGTTCCTCCGCACTTCCGAGTTCCTCTGGCAGGAGGGCCACACGATGCACGAGACCGAGGAGGAGGCCCGCGAGGAGACGCTGCGCATGCTCGGGTGCTACGCCGACTTCTACGAGAAGGTCCTCGCGATACCTGTCATAAGAGGCCGCAAGACCGAGAAGGAAAAGTTCGCCGGAGCCATCGAGACGTACACCGTCGAGCCGATGATGCACAACGGTTTCGCCCTTCAGGGCGGCACCTCGCACTACTTCGGCGACGGATTCGCCAGGGCATTCGACATCACATACACCGACCGCGAGAACATAAGAAGATATCCGCACCAGACCTCCTGGGGAGTGTCGACGAGAATGATCGGCGCGATCATCATGTCGCACGGCGACGACAGCGGCCTCGTGCTGCCCCCGGCCGTCGCTCCGATCCAGGCGGTGATAGTGCCCGTCGCGCAGCACAAGCCCGGCGTACTTGAGGCGGCGTCGAAGCTCGCCGAAACACTGTCCGAGAAATACAGGGTCAGGCTCGACGACAGCGACAACAGCGCCGGCTGGAAGTTCGCGCAGTACGAGATGAAGGGCGTTCCGCTCCGCATAGAGATCGGGCCGCGCGACATCGAGAACGGCTGCTGCGTCATAGTTTCCAGGATCACGCGCGAGAAAAAAACTGTACCGCTCGACGGCATAGTCGGGTCGGTCGGAGATGCTCTCGACGAACTCTTCGCCGCTCTCTACGACAGAGCCGCCGCCAACCTCGCGGCGAAGACCTCGACCGCCTCGACATACGATGAGTTCCTGCGCCTCTCGGAGGAGCGTCCGGGCTTCATAAAGGCAATGTGGTGCGGCGACACCGAGTGCGAGGACAGGATCAAGAACGAGACCGGCGGCGTGAAATCCCGCTGCATCCCCTTCGAAGAGGAGCAGATCTCGGACAGATGCGTCTGCTGCGGAAAGCCCGCGAAGCACATGGTCGTCTGGGGACGCCAGTTCTGACGTCAGCCTTCACGCGGGAGATAAAAAAGGCACTTTAAAGCCGGTGTAAGGAGGTGGGAGACGGTGAAAGCCTTTACGATGCCTTTTCATGAAAAGCTGCGACGGTTCGATCCCTGTCTCCTCATCTGCACGACTGTGCTCTCGGCGCTCAGCCTTCTGACGCTGTACGGCATACGCGACGCCCCGCTTGCCGGCGGCATCTCGCTTCTGAAGACGCAGGCGGTCGCGGCGGCGATCGGGACGGTCGGCGCGATACTCATCGCGACTCTCGACTATGAAGAGGTAACAAACAAGCTCTGGATACCCGCTCTCGTCTTCCAGCTGCTCATACTCGCGGTGACGCTGATATACGGCACGGCGGAGGGCGCGAACAAGAGCTGGATCATAATCGGTCCGATACACATCCAGCCGTCCGAGTTCGTCAAGATATCCTTCATTATGACCTTCTCGAAGCATCTGGACCTGGTCAAGGACAGGATCAACCGGCCGCTGCCGCTGTTCGGTCTTTTCTGCCACGCCGGCGGGGTGATCGGGATGATACTCCTCTCGGGCGACCTCGGCGTCGCGCTGGTCTATATCGGCATCATGCTCGTGATGCTCTATTGCGCGGGTCTGCACATCTTTTATTTCATCGGCGGAGGGCTAGCCGCATTCGCCCTCGTCCCCTATCTCTGGCCGCATCTGAGAGAGGACCAGCAGCGGCGAATAATATACGGTTTCAACCCCGAGGGCGACCCTCTCGGCAAAGGCATGCAGCCGCTGCTCGGGCGCAGCTGCATACAGAACGGAGGGCTGTTCGGGCGCGGGATCAACGGCGGAGAGGTTTACAAGACGCTCTACGCCTGCGAGAACGACTTTGCCTTCTCCTCCCTCTGCGAGAAATTCGGCATCATTGCCGGGATCGGCGTCATATCGGCGCTGGTCGCGATAACGGTGCGCTGCTTTATGATCGCCAGGACTTCGCGCAAGGATACCGGCTCTCTCATCTGCGTGGGAGTCGCGGCGGCGGTGATCATCCAGACATCCGAGAACATCGGTATGTGTCTCGCGATGCTGCCCGTCATCGGTATCACCCTTCCCTTCATCAGCTACGGAGGGTCGTCGATGCTGGCGATGCACATCATGATGGGCATGGTCCACAGCGTCAAGGCGCACAGAGTGAAATACTTCTTTGAAAGAGACACAAGATAACACGGTTCTGAAGGAAAAAACGATGGGATCCGGAAAAGACATCAACACATCCGGCGGAAACGGAAAAGACGCCGGGGAGACTCCCCGCAGGCATCTTTCGTCGGCCGAGCGACAGGCGATCTACCGCGAGAACGCGGAGGGACGCGCCGGTACCGAAGCGGCAAAAAAACGCAAAAAAAGGATAATGACCGTCCTGCTCGCGGCCGCCGCGGCAGTTCTGGTCATCGCCGCCGCGGTCGGCGCCGCGAAGCTCGAAAAAAACGTATGGGAACCGGCGCGAAGATACCGCAAAGCGGAGGATCTTTACTCCGCGACCGAATATCTCGCGGCATACGAGATCTATATCTCGCTCGGAAACTACCGCGACTGCCCCGGCAAGGCGGATTCGTGCATACTTGAGAACGCGCGCAAGGTCACCGGCAGGACAGAGGTGACGGTCGGAGACAGCCGCACAATGCCCTGGTTCGGCATCGACGGGGACGGTGTCATCTCGTTCGACAAGGACCTGTACAAGGGAGGCGAGCATGTCGTCATCCCCGACGTCTTCGACGGCAAAGCTGTCCGCGCCATCGCGGACAAGGCATTCTTCTGGGCCGAATTCATGACGTCGGTCGAGATACCGGCGTCGGTCACGAAAATAGGCGAGCGAAGCTTCTTCTCGTGTACCGGTCTTGTGTCGGTCACGATACCCGACAGCGTCGCCGAGATAGGCGAGTCCGCCTTCGCCGACTGCGTGAGGCTCGAGGAGGTAAGGTTCGGAAGCGGACTGCGCAAGCTCACCGTAAGGGCATTCAAGGGGTGCTACTCGCTGAAGTCGGCAGATCTCCCCGAGGGGCTAACCGCCATAGAGAGCCGGACGTTCATCGGCTGTCTGTCGATGACTGAGCTCAGGCTGCCTTCGACTTTGACGTCGATAGGCAACAGTGCCGTTGCCGGCTGCGATTCGCTGAAGAAGATAGTATTCGCCGGTTCGAAGGCAAAGCTCGAATCGATGCTCGCGTCGTCGCAGGAGAACGCGCTCCCGGAGGAATGCGAGATCGAAGCGGCGCAGCCGTGATGGCGGAATGCTTCTTTCTTCGGAGCAGGTTCACCGCCCGGTAATCGCGCATGCCGGGCGCACCAAAAAAGCACACAGGACTGGATCACCGGATCTATGCCTGTGTGCTTTTTTTCGGGAAACCCGGGAAGACAGTCAGCTTTCAAGACGACTCCCGTTCTTTCTGTTTCAACCGGTTATTATCCGAGCAAGACACCGTCCTTCTCCGTATTCCATCATTGTCTTGGGGACGGGGATCACCGCCATCCATGCCCCC
>CADCPG010000166.1 GCA_902803255.1 uncultured Ruminococcus sp.
CCGTCAAGGTGATCGTCGCGCGTGCCGAATTCTTCGACGGCGCCGAACTTGAAGGCGCGCTGATTGTCGAGGATGAACTGTTCGCGGTCGTCATCGGTCAAAGGGGTAAGGGTAACGTCTTCTGCTTTCATGGATGCCTCCTAAAAAATATGCCCGGCAACAAAAGGCATAAATGCCAATCGTTCCGAGCTCACTCGACATCTTATCCAACAGGCGGCCTGCAAAGCTGAAAGCTTTACGATCCCCTACGCTACGGCGTACTGTCCTCCGATGACCGGTATTGATTTGTAAAATGATTATAGCACAGGATTATGAATTTTTCAAGACAAAAAAATGAGTGGTCATAACTCGAATCAGTTATGACCACTCTAAATGGTTGCGGAGGTGGGACTTGAACCCACGGCCTCCGGGTTATGAGCCCGACGAGCTACCAACTGCTCCACTCCGCGGTAATATCGGTGCCGGTGACCGGATTTGAACCGGTACGATACTCTCGTATCAGCGGATTTTAAGTCCGATGCGTCTGCCGGTTTCGCCACACCGGCGGAAATCTGGCATTACTTCCTGAATGCCCGTATATTATAGCACTTCGCTTTCGATATGTCAAGACTTTTTTCGCCGGATGCGGTATTTTCCCGAATTCTGTTTTTATTGACAATTGTCTTCAGATACAGTATAATTATAATCTAATATAAAAACAGAGAGGAACCGCATTTCCGCAAAATGAAAGCCGTAATAACTGTGACCGGCAAGGACTCGGTCGGGATCATCGCTTCGGTCGCCGAGAACTGCTCGAAGGCCGGCGTTAATATCATCGATATCTCCCAGAGCGTCATGAAGGAGTACTTCGCAATGATCATGCTCGTTGACATCGACGGACTCAACACCGAGTTCGGCGAGTTCGTCGACCGTATGACGAAGCTCGGGAAAGAGCACGGACTCGTCATCTCGACGATGCACGAGGACATCTTCAATTCGATGCACCATATCTGAGCGGGGAGCCTGTGTAAATGCTCAACATTTCGGATATCATCGAGACTATAAACATGATAAGGGAGGAGAACCTCGACATCCGCACCGTCACGATGGGCATCTCCCTTATCGACTGCGCCGGCGACGACGTGAAGTCGGTGTGCTCCCGCATATACGACAAGATCGCAAGGAACGCCGATCGACTCGTCCCGGTCTGCAACGACATCGAAAAGCAGTACGGCATCCCGATCGTCAACCGCAGGGTTGCCGTGACTCCGGTGTCGCTCATAGGCGGAAGATTTTCTCCCGACGACTATATAAAGATCGCTCACACGCTCGACGAAGCCGCCGACGCCGTCGGCATCAACTTCATAGGAGGATACGGCGCTCTGGTCCAGAAGGGCAGCACGAAGGGCGACGACGCACTGATCGAATCGATCCCCTGCGCGCTCGCAGAGACGGGCAAGGTGTGCTCCTCGGTCAACGTGGCATCGACGAAAGCCGGCATCAACGTCGACGCGATAAGAAAGATGGGCGAGGTCATAAAGAAGACGGCCGAGCTCACCGCAGAGGACGGCTCGTTCGGCTGCGCAAAGATCGTCGTATTCGCTAACGTCCCCGAGGACAACCCCTTCATGGCGGGCGCCTTCCACGGGGTAAGCGAGCCCGAGACTGCGATAAACGTCGGAGTATCTGGGCCCGGGACCGTCGCGTCGGCGATTCGCCGCGCCGGGAACTGCGGGCTCACCGAGCTCGCGGAGACGGTAAAGCGCACCGCCTTCAAGATCACCAGGGTCGGCCAGCTCGTCGCGGCCGAGGCTTCGGCAAGACTCGGCGTGCCGTCGGGCATTGTAGACCTGTCGCTTGCCCCCACGCCGGCGGTCGGCGACTCGGTGGCTGTCATACTTGAGAACATGGGCCTCGAGCAGTGCGGATGCCCCGGCACCACGGCTGCTCTCGCGCTCCTCAACGACGCCGTGAAGAAGGGCGGTGTAATGGCATCCTCGCACGTCGGAGGGCTCTCAGGTGCCTTTATTCCGGTCTCTGAGGACGCCGGAATGATCGCCGCGGCGAAATCGGGAGCGCTGACGCTCGAAAAGCTCGAGGCGATGACGGCGGTCTGCTCGGTCGGTCTCGACATGATAGCCATCCCCGGGGATACCGACGTGTATACGATCTGCGGCATCATAGCAGACGAGATCTCGATCGGAGTGGCAAACACCAAGACGACCGCCGTGAGGCTCATTCCCGCGGTCGGCCGGAAGGTCGGCGACGAGATAAACTTCGGCGGACTCTTCGGAAGCGCCCCCGTGATGAGAGTAAACAGGCTCTCTCCCGAGGGCTTCATATCCAGGGGCGGACGCATTCCGGCTCCTGTACACAGCCTCAAGAACTGATCATCCGCTGAAGAAGGCGACAGTGATCTGCATACACCGAAAAAGAAACAGTGAACAGCAATTTGACGAAAAAGAAAAGAACGATAAAAGACAGGCGCTTCGGGACCGAGAGGGCACTGTACGCGCTGCGCGACGCGAAGGTCGTGAACTGCCGCTTCGAAGGCCCCGAGGACGGCGAATCGGCGCTCAAGGAGAGCAGAGGGGTCGAGGTCGAGAACTGCTCGTTCTCGCTGCGTTATCCCTTCTGGCACGCCCGGGAATTCTCCGTGAAGGACTGCACCTTCGACGCCGGAGTCAGGGCGCCGGTGTGGTACGCGTCCGGCGGTTCGTTCAAAGACTGCCGCATAGAAGGCGTCAAATGCCTTCGCGAATCGAAGAACGTCTCATTCGAACGGTGCAGCGCGGTCTCCGACGAATTCGGATGGCGCTGCGACGGAGTCGGGATCCGGGACTCGTACGTCGAGTCGATGTACTTCCTCTTCGAGAGCCGCAACGTATCGGTCCGCGGCCTGCGGATGAAGGGCAAGTATTCATTCCAGTATGTCGAGAACATGGTCATCGACGATTCGGAGCTCGATACCAAGGACGCATTCTGGCACACGAAGAACGTCACGGTGCGCAACACCGTCATAAAGGGCGAATACCTCGGATGGTACTCCGAGGGACTGACGCTCATCGGATGCCGGATCTCGGGCACCCAGCCGTTCTGCTACTGCAGCGGCCTGAA
>CADCPG010000167.1 GCA_902803255.1 uncultured Ruminococcus sp.
AGAAAAGCGGAGGCCGGAAATGAGCAGTCGTAACTCGAAGACCGAAGTGTATTTTTCCTTTGATACGGAGGATTTCACGCACGAGAAGGCGTGGGACGCGCAGCGGCGTGAGGCCGAGCTGCTCGAGAGATACGGTATCAGGGGCAACTTCAACATCGTCGGATACGTGGCGCGCGAGTGGCTGTCGCACGGGCGTTACGACGTCCCCGCGGCGATCAGCCGGCATGACGTCAGTTTCCACTCGCTGCGGCATTCGTATCACCCTACGATCAACGAGTACACCGACGTCGAGTCGTACGGCGCCGCACGCGACGAACTGCTCAGGCAGGAGTGCCAGGGCATGGGGATGGTCAAGGCCGCGACGGGAGTCCGGTCGTTCGTCGCGGCGTGTCCGCCCGGCAACAGCCTGTCGTATGTGGCGATGTACGAGTACGCGAAGCTCGGCATCCCGCTGTACGTCGGGAGCGTGTTCGAGTTCGCCGACGGTTCGTCGGTCTACATGTGCAACGCGCTGCACACGAACTACGACTTCATGCTCGAGCACCGTTTCCTGCCCGGTGCATACCGCGAAGCCGAAAACTACGATCTGAACGAGTTCCTCGACGCCGCCGCACGGAAGAAGCGTGTCGTCTTCTACACGCACCCGACCCGGGCGTATTACAGGAAGTTCTGGGATCTCGTAAGCTACCGGGGGGAGAACACATACGAATTCGGCAAATGGGGCCCGACGCCGGAGAACACGCCGGAGCAGACGGCCGAGTTCTTCAGGCGCTTCGAGGAGTTCATACGCGCCATACGGAGCGACGGCAGATTCGAGATAAAGGAAATGCGCGGGCTGGCAGAGAAGGCAAAGCTCGAGACGTCGCGGAGGGTCGTGAGATATGCCGACCTGCCATATATCAGGGACGCTCTGCACGAGCGCCTGTGGGCGGTGAGGCTCCCCTCGGGGACGCTCTCGCTGACCGACTGCTTCGCCGCCGCGGCGCACTTCTGCCGGAGCCGTGACGACTACATTCCCGGGCCCGTGCGCGGCTTCCTGTCATCGCCGCGCGGCATAACAAAGCCGCTGACGCTCGACCGGGACGAGGTGATCGCGCTCGCCGGATACGATCCCGACAGCTTCCTTCCGCCGTCGTTCATGACGTCGCGGGGGGAGATCGGACCCGCCGACATGCTCTTCGCCATGCTTGACGCCGCTACCGGCGCCCCTGCCGTCGTGCTTGAGCCGCGGGAGCAGATGCCGGAGCTTTCGGGCGGTTACGCGTCCCTGCGCGACCTTCACATGTCGGGAGACAGCTGGGTGCATTCGCCGGATTTCCGGGACGCGTACATATCAGACAGGCTGCGCCTGCAGTCATGGACCATAAGGGAAGAATAGAGAAGAAAGAGAAAAGAGAGAAAAAGGAGGCCGGACGATGTTCGTAAAAAAGTTCGCGGCGGCGGCCGTCGCGCTGATCACGGCTGTGCTTGCGCTGCCGCTTTTCATAAATGATGCTTCGGCTTCGCACGGGACCGACGCGCGGATACATGACGTCGATTTCGGCGTGTTCGCTCCCGGCGAGATAACCGGTGAGGAGGCGCTCAATCCCGAGATAACGGTCGTGGGGCCGGAAAAGCTTCATCTCTCGGGCGGCTACATCAAGGTCGAACTGACCGGGGGCGAGACGTCGGCCTTTGTGTGCGGATGGAACGGCGGCGGCGGATATCTGGCGTACGGTACGAGCGTGCAGTCGAAGGCCTGGGTGCGCCCCGTCGAAGGCCTTTCCGAGGGCGTGCACAGCGCCGAGATGACTCTCTTCTTCGATGTCGACGGAGTGTCGGGCGGGGAGTTCGGATGGGAGGCTCTCGACACCTGCGTCGTCACGGTAACGGTCGCCGCCGGCGGCACTCTGCCCGTCGAGGGCCTCTACCGCGGCTTCTGGAGCGTAGAAAACCCGCTCGGGATAGCCGCCGTCGAGATAAACGGCGCGAGGCAGGCGTCGTCGTGCAGCGTGTCGTACACGCCCGGTGAGAGCGCGACCGTGCGGTTCATTCCCGCCGCGGGATACGCGCTCCCGCAGACCGTCACGATGAGATCGGGCGAGACCGTCACGGACGAACTTGCCCTCTCGATCGGCGCCGACGGCTCCGGGACGGCCGTGTTCACCGTTCCGCCGACCTGGTTCGACTTCACCGTGGCGCCCGTGAGGACCACGCCACGGTACGGCACCGTCTCGCTCGACTTCGGGAAGATCATCGCCGGCTCTGGGTCAGCCGCCGCCAATATCAGGATCCGTACCGGAGACACCGACCTCGGCAGCGCCGAGAAATACCTGAAGTCCGTTTTCACGTCGGGCTACTCGGGAGCCTTCCTGCCTGAAGAGAACCTCGAGGGCAACTGGGCGAAGGACAGCACTTTCAACTATTTCGTCAGAGTGAAGCGGGAACTCGCCTCCGGCCCGTACGAGGCGACGCTGACGCTCTTCTATGACGGCGGCGGAAACGGATCCGACTGGACCGCCGTGTCCGAATGCGACCTCTTCGTGGAGGTCGTGGCGCCCGGGACGCCGGTGAAGGCGAAATACTGGTACTGCACCGGAGGGGACGTGTACGTCTCCTCGGTCATGCTGGGCGGAGCGGCCTTCGAAGCCGGGACCGAGTTCCCGGCGGGCGACTCCGTGGGGTTCACCGTCGCGCCCGCTCCGGGATACGGGATCAGAGAAGTGCGCGTCGAGACTACGCAGGGGACCGTCGACGGGGCAGTGGACGGCTTTGCCGTCGATGAAAATGGAGTCGCGAGCGGCAGCATAACGGTGCCCGCCGATGACTTCTGGATCGTCGTGGACAAGGAACTGAAGGACTATAACATAAGCTTTACCATGGGCGACGTCGCCGACATGACGCTCGAGGCTGGACAGGCGGCGGAGATACCGTTTGCCGTCGATGACCCGTCGGTGCTTGAGAAAATCGTGATACAGAGCGTCGCGGACGGCGTATATACCGGGCGGAAGAGCGCGGAGGTGTCGCCGCTGGTCCTTGAGAGCGGCGGGCTCTTCGACGCGAAGACCGAAAAGTTCAGGCT
>CADCPG010000168.1 GCA_902803255.1 uncultured Ruminococcus sp.
GAAAAGGACAAACTCGTCCTCGGCGTCCGCGACTTCTCGCTGCCCCACGTGCCGAAGCGGAGCCGGATGGGCAACCGGATCACCTCGGGAGTCTTCCGCGTCGCGTGCGGACTCCGGATCTCCGACACGCAGACCGGTCTGCGCGCGATCCCGTCGGCGATGCTCCCCGACATGTGCAGGGTGGACGGCAGCCGGTACGAATACGAGACCAATATGCTTCTCGCGATGTCGAAGCTCGGCATCACGCACTGCGAACAGGTCATCGAGACGGTCTACATCGAGGAGAACCAGACCTCGCACTTCAGGCCGTTTCGCGATTCGGTGAGGATATACTCGCTGATACTCAAATTCTGCGCGAGCTCGATAATCTCTGCCCTCGTTGACATACTGGCCTTCTATCTGCTGCAGAAATTCCTGGGACCGCTCCTGCCCGACATATCCGGCGCCTTCCGCACCGACGTCATCGTCTGCACCGTGATCGCGAGGATCATCTCGGCGGCGGTCAACTTCACGCTGAACCGCAAGGCCGTCTTCCGCTCGGATGAGTCGCTCGGCAGGTCGCTCGCAAAGTACGTCGCGCTGGCGATCCCCGTCATGCTGATCTCGGGCGGAACGGTATCGCTCTTCAGGAAGCTGCTCGGGGCGTCGTATCCGTCGGTCGTCACACTGATCAAGATAGTTGTCGACGCCGTCCTTTATGTGATCAATTTCAGGATCCAGCACCTCTGGGTCTTCGTGAAGAAGAAAAAAGGCGGTGCGGACGTTGCCCGCTGAATTCGAAGGCGTCATAAGCGGCAGACTGACGGCAGTGATACCCTCGTACCGGCCCGACGGGAAGCTCCCCGAGACGGTCGCCGGCCTTGCTGACGCCGGATTCGACGACATAATGATCGTCGACGACGGCAGCGGAGCCGGATACGAGGAGATCTTCGCCGCTTGCGAAGCCTGTCCGGCGGTCACACTGCTGCGTCACGGCGAAAACCTCGGGAAGGGAGCCGCGACGAAGACGGCGTTTGCGTATTTCCTTGAGCACAGGGCCGGCAGAGATGGCGTCGTGACGCTCGACGGCACCGGCAGGCATCTGCCTGATGACGCCGCCGCGTGCGGCGCGAGGATGCTCTCGGAGGGCGGAAAGGTCGTGATCGGCATCCGCGATTTCGCGGCGAAGGGCGCGGGAGTGCCATTCGGGATACGGATCGCGAGATTCATCACATCTCTCATGGTGAAGCTGTCGTGCGGCTGTTACGTTTCCGACACCCAGTCTGGCCTGCGCGCCATACCGGCCGCGGCGCTGCCGCTGCTTGCGGCGGCGGAGGGTGAGCGCTACGAATACGGTACGAACATGCTGATGGCGGCGGCCGCGGCCGGGATCGGTATCGCCGGTCAGAAGATCACAGCGGTATACCGCGGCACGGGAAAACCGCATTTCCGGCCGATACCCGACACATTCAGGATTTACGCTCAGATCCTGAAGTTCAGCGCAAGCTCCTTTATCTCATACAGCTTCGACCTGCTTGCCTTTTACCTCTTGCAGAAATTTCTTGCTCCTCATATCGGAGGGGCCTCTCTGCGGCTCGACGTCGTCATATGCACCGTCATCGCGAGAGTGCTGTCGTGCACTCTGAATTTCACGCTCAACCGCAACGCCGTCTTCCGCTCGAAGGACAGGCTGGCGAAGACGGTGTTTAAATACATCGCCGTCGCGGTGCCGATAATGCTGACCTCGGGCGGGCTCGTCACGCTGCTGCGGCGTCTGTTCGGAGCAAGCTACCCGAGCGTCGTCACGGCGATAAAGCTTCTCGTCGACACCTGCCTGTATTTCGCCAACTACCGCATGCAGCGCAGATGGGTGTTTGCCGGAAAAAAACAAACGATCACCGATAACAATAAAGGAAAGGCTCCCGGAGAGGGGCTGTGACTTAAGGAGACTGTATTGGAAGCGATCTACGAATTCGACTATTCCGTCCTGAATTTTATCCAGGAACACCTGACCGGCCCCGTCCCTGACTTTTTCTTCAGCCTGTGGACACATCTCGGCGACGGCGGGATCTTCTGCATCGCGGCGACGGTGCTGCTGCTCTGCTTTCGAAAGACCCGCAGGACCGGCTTTACGATGGCTGTCGCGATCCTGCTCGGGACGCTGCTCTGCAACGTCATAATCAAGCCTGCGGTCGCGCGAGTCCGTCCCTATTACAACACCGATTACGATCCGCTCAGGACCGCCGGGCAGATCGGCGAGCTGATAAAGCTGCCGGCCGACTGGTCGTTTCCGTCGGGACACACGGCGGTGACTGTCGAAACGGCCGCCGCGGTATTCTCAAGGCACAGAAAGTCGGGCATCGCGGCACTGGCAGCGGCTGCGCTCGTCGCTTTTTCGAGGCTGTATCTGTATGTTCACTACTTCACCGACGTCCTCTGCGGAGCGATCATCGGTGCGGGCTGCGCCGTCGCGGCGTATTTCATCGTCGAAGCGGCATACAGGGCGGTCGCGCGCCGCATCAGGGAAAAGAGAGCTCCCGCAGAGTCACGCGAAGGCGGAGACGGCGGAAGCGGGAACTGACAGTCTGTTGCGGGGGATGTGTGATTTATGGTATTTGTGATACAGCGCGTGACGTCGGCATCAGTTATGGTCGACGGTAAGACGGTCGGCGGGATAGAGCGTGGACTTGCCGTGCTCTGCGGCATATTCGACGGAGACACCGAACAGACCGCCGCGAAGATGGTGAAAAAACTGTGCGCCCTGCGCATATTCGAGGATGAGAACGGCAAGACGAATCTGTCCGCGGCAGACGTCGGAGGCAGGCTCCTCATGATCTCGCAGTTCACGCTCTGCGCCGACTGCACGCACGGCAACCGGCCGGCGTTCGTCGCGGCGGCGAGGCCTGAAAAGGCGGAGCCGCTCTACCGGTATATTCTCCTCGAGGCGGAAAAGTATCTGCCGGGTGTGGAGCACGGGATCTTCGGCGCCGACATGAAGGTGGAGATACACAACGACGGCCCCTTCACCGTCATACTCGATTCAAAGGAACTGGGATACTGAAGCTGCCGGCCGGGCCGGCGGCGGACATGAAAAGATCCGCAGTGCGCGGGGGGCGCACTGCGGATCTTTTTGCTGCCGACTTGTTATTTGTCCTTTTCCTTCTCTTTGCCCTGCCATACGACGACCTGCGGGAAGGGGATCTCGATCCCGGCCTCGTCGAGCGCGAGCTTGAGTTCGCGGTTGAGAGCTCTCCTCGCGCCGTATATGTTCGTCTCCTTGACTTTGGCAAGGATCTTGAGGTCGACCGACGAGTCGCTCAGCTCGTCGACGCCGGCGTATGTGGGGATCTCCTGGAAGAGGTTCGGGTATTTCTCCGGCATCGTCTGTAAGAGCGCCCTCACCGCCTCCTCCGCCTTGATGAGGTCGGCGCCGTAGGCTATGCTCACGACAGACACCGCTACAGACGTCACCTCCGAGAGGTTGGTCAGGGTGCGGATGTCGGAGTTGTTGATGACCTTTATGTTGCCTCCGGTATCGACGATCTGCGTCGTGCGGATGCCTATCTCGCGGACGGTCCCGCGGAAGCCGTCGTAAACGATGATGTCGCCCACCTCGAAGATCCCCTCAAATACGATGAAGAGACCCGAGAGGATGTCCTCGATCAGCGGCTGTGCGCCCAGTCCGACGATCAGCGACAGTATACCGATGCCGGCGAGAAGTGTCGCGGTATCGACGCCGAAGAGCTGGAGCGCGAGAAAGATGAATACGATCGCCGCGCTGTACTTCACGAAGCTGACGAGCAGATTCACCATGGCCTTGCCGCGGTCGAGCCATGTGGCGATCCAGCGCAGCGAAAGCCGGAGGAGGAAGCTGACCGTGAAGATGAAGAAGGCGAGACTGAGGAGCCTGATCCATTTTATCGGGTCCCCCGCGCCCGAAAAGATGTTGATGCTGCGCAGCACGGGCGATTCCTTGTTGTAGAAGACCACACTGCAGATGAACAGCAGGGTGTAGGCGACGGCGAGCACTCCGCCTATCAGTCTGCCGGCTAGCGAAGCGGCCTTTTTGGACTTCTCTGATTTTTCTTTGAATTGTCTCATATCTTTTCACCTTCCGGGGGATCGAATTCTTTCTTTGAGATTCTGATCAGGTGCCGTAACATGCGATCATATACCGCGTCAGCCGATCCTGTATTCGCCGAACTGCATCATTACAGTGTCGGTGTAGGCGGGATCGTAAGGGGAGGGGCGTTCGGCTTCTATCCACAGTTCGAAATATGTCGCGGCCGCCAGTGAAAGATCCGCGGGATCGAATGTCAGCGTGCTGCCGGACAGTGTGACACCGGTGCCTCCGTCCGCGCCGACTTCGAATTCGGCCACCGTGGCGTAGTTGTTGTTCTCGTTTATGAATACGAATTTCAGCACGTCGGTCCCTGTGAGCTCGGGCAGGCTCCCCGAGGTGACGGTCACCCTGACGGCATTCGCGGCGGTGGCGCCGGGGCTCGTCAGTATGTGTTCTGCCGACAGCGTGAAGCGTTCGAATCCGGGGACATCAGCCTCGAATTCGCAAAGGATGCTGTTCAGATCGGCCTCCGGGTATCCGTTTTCGTTCTTCTCCGCCTTGAAAATGCGTATTTTTCTCTGACCTCCGTATATCGGGGACTCCGGCGGATATGTGAAGGTCTTTGCGAAATACATGGACTGTGAGGCGTCGTATTCCACAGCGGACTGACAGTCGTATTCCGACGAATCGTTCCAGATACCGGGTACGCCGACTGAGCAGGCGGGGTATTTCGCGAACCAGCTGTCGTCGAGCGTCCAGATGAGCTCGAATCTGTCGTTGAATTCGAATGTGACGGGGTCGGAAGTCTTTGCCGTATTGCTGAAGACGGTCGCTCCGGTGACGCTGTCGGTGAGCTTCACGGTGTGTGAGGTCGCCGGCTGCAGACCCTCCATTGCAAGCGTGTTATCCGAGGATCCCGGCGGGAGCAGTTCGGCGAGAGTCGATCCTGTCGTCTTCCGGCCGTCAATGTCGAGTGTCAGCGAATGGCCGGCAGGATTCGACAGTGAGAGCGTCTGGCGGATGCTGAAGCAGTCCGCCGAAGAGAGAGTTACCGATCCGGTGGCCGAGGGGCCGGCGGGAGTCGTATACGTCTTTGTAAAGACGACGGTACCGGTATCGGAGTCCGTCACCGTGACGGTATATGAAGTGCTCTCGGTGAGGCCGGTCAGCGTGACCGATGTGTCTCCGTTCCCCAGTGTGACCGGCGAGACGGTCGCGGCGGGAGATACCGAGATATCGAGGATGTGCCCGCCGGGGTTGTCCGCCGAAAGGAATATGCCGATGATATTATAGAGCAGCCTCGGATCCGAAGATTCGGTCACCGTCGCGGGGACGGGCGCCGCGGTCGTCTCGGGAGGAGGCTCCGTGGTATCTTCGGGAACGGCCGTGGAATCCTCCGGAGTTTCCGTGGTATCGTCCGGAACAGACGCGGTATCTTCCGGATTTTCCGTGCTGTCGGCGGGAACGCCGGTGAC
>CADCPG010000169.1 GCA_902803255.1 uncultured Ruminococcus sp.
CAAGGAAAAACTGACGCTCAAACAGTACGGGACGGTCGCGCTGGCCGTCGCCGGCATCATACTGCTGGGCATCGCAGAGGGGCTGGCTGAATGACCGAACGCGGGAAACTGCTCGCCTCCGAGCTTGAGAAACTGTATCCCGGCGACGCCTGCACCCTTGAATGGGACAGGGACCCGTGGCACCTGCTCGTCATGGGCAGACTCTCGGCTCAGTGCACCGACGAACGGGTCAACGAGGTCTGCCGCACACTCTTCGTAAAATACCCCGACGCGGCTTCGATGGCGGAGTGCGACATCCGCGAGCTCGAGGAGGCGATCCGCCCCTGCGGGCTCTTCCGCGGCAAGGCGTCGTCCCTGGCCGCGACCGCGAAGATCATCGTCGAAAAATACGGCGGCCGGATCCCCGACAGTATGGATGAGCTCACCGCCCTGCCCGGCATCGGCCGGAAGATAGCCAATCTTCTGCTCGGCGACGTCTACGGCATCCCCGGGATCGTCGCGGACACGCACTGCATAAGGATCTGCGGAAGGCTCGGTTTCTACCCCACCGGCATGAAGGACCCGCTGAAGACGGAGAAGATCATGGAGAAGGAGATCCCGCCTGAGGCTCAGTCCGCGACCTGCCACCGCCTTGTCGATTTCGGCAGGGACGTCTGCCGCGCCAGGTCCCCGCTGTGCGGGGACTGCCCGGCGGCCCTCCGGGGCATGTGCGTATACAGATCCGATCGCTGAGGGCCGGCTGACGCCGGCGCCGCCGGGCATACCGGCGCAACCGAAAAACCGCCGCACGGCAGAAGCCGCGCGGCGCTTTTTTCGGTCGACATTTCGGTCGACATAATTATATATATGGAAGAAAACGGCCCCGGTCCGGAAGCGGGAAGCCGACGCGCCGGTGATCTTCTCTTCCCCGGGCGGGGAGTGTTCAGTTCAGTCTCCCTCTTTTCCCTGCCCGGCGCCGGAGTTTCCGGATCTGCCCGCGCTTTCGGGCTTGTTCCAGTCGAAATACCCGACGTATTTCACCTTCAGACCGCTGTCCGGGAAGAGTTTGTGATACAGATCGATGAAATAGTCGTCGGTCATGCTGGCGATGTAGTCCACGATTATCTGGTTCGGTTCGGATTCGAGGTAGGGCACCGGCCTCTGTCTGCGCGACGGCAGTATATAGTCGAGGTGATGCGTGAAGATGAGCGAATCGCGGCGGTCGTTCAGATAGTCGTCGAGCAGCTTCTCGTATATGCTCTCCATCATCGGCTCGATGACGGGGTCGGTCTTGCCCCTGTCCGACTTGTATATGAGGTCGTAATTCTCGCGCTTTGCCTTCTGCAGGGCGTCGAAGTGCTCGCTGTCCATGCAGATGTAGTCTCTGCCGTAGCTGCACTCGATGATATTGACGATGAGATTGTTTATGATCTCGGAGTTCGTCGTCCCGATGGCCCCGGGGTCGTACGAGTCGTTCGCCAGGATCCCCGCGTTCTCGGCGTCCTGCCTGTCCTTGCCGAGATAGGCGATGATGTCGGAGATGCGCATGACGCAGCCTTCCAGCGTCGACGGCACTAGCTTGCGGTTCAGCTCGGGATCGACGCAGCAGCGCTCCATGAGGGCGTCGAACTCGGCGAAATCCGACAGCGGCACCGGTTTGTATTTCGCCATCTCGATCTCGCCGTTGTGCGCCGCGAAGCCGTCGAGCGTCTGAAGGCTGAGATTGACCGGGAAGATCTCGTCGAGCACGCGCACCGACTGTATGTTGTGGTTGAAGTACCGCCCCGTGTGGGCGTGATATATAGCGTTGAGGCAGCGCTCTCCCGCGTGGCCGAATGGGGTGTGTCCTATGTCGTGGCCGAGGGAGATCGCCTCGATGAGGTCGAGATTGAGGTTGAGCGCGTTGCCTATCGTCCGGGCGATGCGCGAGACGAGCTGCACGTGCAGGCTGCGGCGCGAGATGTCGTCGTTCTTGAAGAAGGAGAAGGCCTGCGTCTTGTCGGCGTAGCGGTTATAGTACGGGCAGTGCAGGATCTTGTCTATGTCGTGCACGAAAGCCGGACGCCAGACCGTCGCCTCATCCTTCGGCACGGTGTGACGTCTGATTATCCCGCTGTCCCTGAAGCCGACGCGGCGGTATGTCAGGGTGGCCTTTTCGTACTCCATCCGCTTCATAAGGGCGGGTGAAACGTTCTCAAGTGTGCTCATTTGTCGACCTTTCTGCTGTATCGGGCGTTTTTGCGGCGGCTCCCGCTCCGATTTCCGCGGGTCTGCCTGCCGTCAGGTGAATATGCCTTTCGCTTCCTGTTCCTTCCTCCGGTTCAGCCAGCACTTGCGGCACATCGCCATATACCTGTCGTTGCCGCCGAGGACCACCTGGTCCCCGCTGTAGAGGATGTTCCCGTTCTCGTCGAACCTGGCGTTGACGGTCGCCTTCTTGCCGCATTTGCAGACCGACTTTATCTCGGAGACCGACTCGGCGATCTCGAAGAGCCTGCGGCTGCC
>CADCPG010000170.1 GCA_902803255.1 uncultured Ruminococcus sp.
ACGTATACCGAAATGGGATTCTCACCCGTTAAGAGGATAGTCACGACGCCGGCGATGACGAGCGCGGCGAGGATCGCGACGGCCCTGACGGCGACCGCCCTGACGAACGGCACAGCCGGGCGTTTCGTTATGGTGATGAGCGACTGGCGCTTTGTCCTGACTCTTTGCGCCGATGCCTGTTCATTCATCTTTGCTCTTCACCTCCGTCTCACGTCCTGTTTCTTTCTCCGGCGCTTTTCCGGAGCCGCCGTTCGCGCCTTTTGTCATGAGGAGTCCTACCTCCTCCTTCTTTGCGGTCCGGCCGTCGAGCATACCGGTCACGGTGCCCTGGCTTATGACCATGATCCGGTCGCAGAGAGCGAGCAGCACGTCGAGGTCCTCGCCGACGAATATCACGGCGACACCCTTTTCCTTCTGCTCGTTGAGCAGGCGGTAGATCATATACGACGAGTTGATGTCGAGTCCCCGGACAGGATATGCCGCCATGAGCACCGACGGCGCCTCGGCGATCTCGCGCCCGACGAGCACCTTCTGGACGTTGCCGCCCGAGAGCTTGCGGACCTGCGTCTTAGGGCCGGGGGTGGACACCTGGAGCGACTCGATGATCCGCTCGGCCAGGTCCTTCGGCGGCTGGCGGTCGACGAAGAGCCCGCGCCCGCGCTTGTAGCTGCGGAGCATCATGTTGTCGATGATGTCCATGTTGCCGACGAGCCCCATGCCGAGCCTGTCCTCGGGCACGAACGAGAGCCTGATCCCGAGATCGCGGATCTGAAGCGGCGTCTTTGCCCGGAGATTCACGAGCTCGCCCGTCTTGTGGTGGAGATACGTGATCTTTCCGCTGTCGGCCGCATGGAGCCCGGCGATGGTCTCGAGGAGCTCGCGCTGCCCGCTGCCGGAGATGCCGGCGATTCCGAGTATCTCGCCCGCCCTGGCCCTGAACGAGATGTCGTTGAGTATCTTCACACCGTCGTGCGAGGGCGACGACATGCACAGATGCTCTACGATCAGCCTGTCGTAATCCTTCGCCGGAGGCGTGCGTTCGATGTTCAGCTCGACCTTCTGCCCCACCATCATGTCGGTCAGCGCCTGCTCGTTCGTCTCTGAGGTGTTCACCGTCCCGACGTACGCCCCCTTGCGCAGTACGGTGACGCGGTCGGATATCTCCATTACCTCGTGCAGCTTGTGGGTTATGATGATGATTGACTTTCCGTCCTCCCGCATCCTGCGCAGGACGTCGAAGAGACGTTCGGTCTCCTGCGGAGTCAGGACGGCCGTCGGTTCGTCGAGTATGAGTATATCGGCGCCGCGGTAAAGGACTTTTATTATCTCGACGGTCTGCTTCTCCGAGACCGACATCGCGTATATCTTCTTCTCCGGATCGATGACGAAACCGTATTTCGAGGATATCTCGCGGACCTTTTCCGACGCCGCCTTTATGTTGTATCTTTTTCCGTCTTTGATGCCGAGTATAATGTTTTCCGCCGCGGTGAACACGTCGATCAGCTTGAAGTGCTGATGAATCATACCGACCCCGTACTCGTGAGAGTCCTTCGGAGAATTGATGACGGCCTCTTTCCCGTCGATGAAGATCTCCCCCTCATCCTGACGGTAGATGCCGGCTATCATGTTCATGAGAGTGGTCTTGCCGCTCCCGTTCTCGCCGAGGATAGCGAGGATCTCCCCTCTCCTCAGCTCCATGCTCACACGGTCGTTTGCGATAACGCTCCCGAAACGCTTCGTGATGTTCCGGAGCTCGAGCGCCGGTGCGCCCGCGGTCTTCCCGGTTTCCTGCATTGAGGCCTCCTGATGGTAAAAAACCGACAGAGGCGGGGCCGAAAGGGCCCCGCCCGGTTGATTATTGTCCGAGGACAGTGGATGCGCGATTATCAGTCGCCGTAGTTGACGTTGATGTATGTCACGCCGTCGATGTTGATGTCGAAGTACGGAGCGGATCTGAACTGCGAGGCGTTGGACTCGTCGAAGTATCCGTCGTGGATGACATTGGTCTCGCCGGTGAAGTCGCCGTCGACGTCGGCCTTGTACTCGGTGAGAGTAGAGCCGTTAACGGTGAACTTGGAGGTGTCGAACACATGGAGCGTGCCGGCCTTGAAGGCGGCGATGGCGGTGTCGATGGCTTCCTTGGTGCCGTCGGCGCAGGCGTCGAGGTTGATGCCGGAGAGGACGACCGAACCTTCGTTCACGCCGCCGCACCAGTCTTTGTCAAAGGTCTTGCCTTCGTTGACGCTCTTGATGATGTACTCGAAGTATACCGACCAGTTGATGGCCGAGGAGATGAGGAAGGTGGTCTTGCCGGCGCTGTAGGTGGAGCCGTTGTAGGAGACGTTCGGAACACCCGCGAGCTCGCAGGCGGTGGGGGCGCCGAGGGAGTCGGCGTGCTGGCTGATGAGGACGCACTTGTCGGTCGTGATGAGCGACTGGGCGGCTTCCTGCTCTTTTGCCTGGTCATACCAAGAACCGGTGAATCTGACCTTCATAGTGGCCTTCGGGCATACAGAACGCGCGCCGAGGTAGAAGGAGGTCATGCCGGAGATGACTTCCGCATAGGTGAAGGCTCCGACGTAGCCGATGACGGCCTCTTCTTCTTTGATCTTGCCGTCCTTGATCATCTCGTTGAGTTTGAGACCGGCGGCGATGCCGGCGCAGTATCTGCCCTCATAGATGGCGGCAAAGGCGTTGTGCAGGTTGGCGACATCCTTGTTGGCGTAGAGAGAGGACGTGCCGGTGGCGTGGCAGAACTGGACGTTCGGGAACTCCTTGGCGGCCTGGGCCATGAAGGGCTCATGTCCGAAAGAGTCGGCAAATACGATCTTGCAGCCCTTGTTGGCGAACTCGGCGGCCTTCTCGTAGCAGTTGTTGTCCTCGCCGATACCGGTGGCGATGAGCACCTGATCGTCGGTAAGTCCGTAGGCTTCCTTCACTCTCTTGAGAGCGTTGATGAAGTTGGCGTCGTAGGTCGAGTTTTCGTCGTGCAGGCAGATCAGACCGATCTTGAAATCGTCAGCTGTCTTGTAGGATTCGATCTTGGGGATGGGAAGGAGGGCTTCGCTCTCGCCCTTGGCGTCAGCCGTATCGTCTCCGCAGGACGCGAAGCCGAGACAGAGAGCCGTCAGCATGACGGCGGCAAGTAGTACCGACAGAACCTTCTTGAACATATTGTTCCTCCGTGAAAATAGTTTTTTATTTTAAGGCGACCGCCTTGAAATACATGGATCACAAACAGAGAGCGCGGCCCCGCCGGAAAGCGAAGCCGCGCCGCGGAAACACCCGCACACCCGTGCCGTGAGGCGCGGGCGGGTGCCGCGAAGGCATATATCGCTTATAGTCGGACGGTTTACGGCAATCCGGTAGAAACTTTCTGACCTTATTTCAGAGGATATATAAGCTGATGCAACCGCTCCGGCGGGGTGTACACCGCACCGTCCCGTCATCCGGGACGCTGAACGAGCCGGCATTCCGGACGGTCCGACATACCGTCACCTGCTTCCGAAGCATAAATATTATATCATTTAATCAGAGGATTGTCAACAGAAAACGGGCCGGAATGCGCAAAAATCGGAAGATCCCGGCGCGATTGCGGCCCGCTTGTTTTATTTCTCTTTGCCGTGGACCTCGTCCCAGGTCTCGCGGAGAGCGCGCAGCATCTCCTCCGCCGCCTTTTCCGGGTCTTCGGCCTTCATGACGCCGCTGGTGCATCCGGTGGCGAGCGCCCCCGCCCTGATCACCCTCGCGACGTCGTCGGGTCCCGAGATGCCGGCGCCCTGAAGCACCATTATCCGGGGGTCAATCTCGCGCACGGCGGCGATGGTGTCGGTGACGTACGACATTCCGCTCGTCACTCCGGTCCCGATGAGATCGGTAGGCTCGGCGACGATCAGATTCGGCTTCATCATCGCGACGTTCCTTATCTCCTCGACGGTATCGGCGCATACGATGGTCGCGAGGCCGACCTCGTCGGCGCGGCGTATCGTCTCGGCGAGGACATCGGGAGACAGCTTCTTTTCGGCGTGGTTGAGCATGACGCCGGTGGCGCCCGCCTCCGCTACCGCCTCGGGAAGCACCGACCCTAGTCCGCGTCCGGGATAGAGCGGATCCATGTGCTGAGCGAAGATATGTACTCTGTGCGTATGCCGCGCGAGCAGGCTTATATCGGTGTACTGGGGCGTTATGATGACGTCGAGATCGTATTTTTCGGCTATGCGGTCGACCGCCTTGGCCAGTTTCAGCATGCGCTTTCCCCACATGAAGCATTTTGGTCCGATCTCGAAGAAGGGGGCCCTGATCCTGCAGTCCTTTATCATTGCTTTTCTTCTTTCTGTCTTTTATTATCCCGGCGGAGGTCCGGCAGGCGTCTGCCGCCTCCCTCCCCCGGGCGGTGTCACGCTCAGAGCTCGAAGACTTCGATCCCGAGTATCGAGCAGAGTGCGCGGATCTGCGGCCTGCTGTCGCCGTAGGTCACGATGTAGTGCTGGCACGCGACGTTGTCGGCGAAGCGCGGGACGTCGGGCAGTTCGATCTCGAGCGCCGAAAGCTGAGGAGCCGGCTTGTCCCAGCCGCATTCCTCCCACTTCGGAGGGGTCTTGCCGCGTCCGAGGACGGTCTGCATCACGTATCTGCCGTCGGCGAAGGTGAGCCTCGAGAGCGTTACGGTGCCCGTCTTCAGCTTCGACACGTTGAGTATGCCCTGGTCGAGCAGTCCGAAGGCCGCCGGCAGGACGGTGTAGGTGTCGCCGTCGACCATGTCGCACGCGACGAAATCGGGCACTCCGGCGAGGACGCTCTTATCGAAAAACTCGTAGAATTCGAGGTATCCCGCCCTCTGCCCGGTCAGTCTGTTCATGATCAGCTGGGTCACGGCGCCGAGCGAATCGTTCTCGGGCACGGTGGTGTAGCCGTCCTCCGAGAGCAGCATGAAGATCGGCGCGGGCGGGAAGCCGCAGAGCAGCTTCATTCCGTCGACGTCCTTGATCGAGATCGATCTGTATCCGCGCTCTTCGGCGATCTGCTTCACCGCGAGATAGTATCCGGCGGCCTTGCGCATCGACGCCCCGGAGGCTTCCCGCAGGAAGTGCCACTTCATGATGCGCTCCCTCACAACCCTGTCGACTTCCGCGGGATCCAGCTTCTCGTATCTCTGCTGGATCTCGAGCATCTCGAAGGTCTCGATCTCGACACCCGTCTTCTTCTTGAGCGACAGCCCGTCGTAGAGCGTGCCGTAAAGGTTCATGTCGCGGTAGCCCGCCATGCCGACCTTGTCGTGCAGCATCGCCTTCGCTGTCTGGGCGGCGCGGAGATAGACGGCAGCCTCGGCGCTCCTTGTCTTTCTGCCGATTATGTCGTATAGATATTTGAATCTGTATCCGAGCCCGGCGAAGGTCGCGCGCAGTCCCGATGTGCCGGCCTGGTCGGCTGTGGTGACGAGCGTGTCGCCCTCATACCAGCCGCAGAGGCCCCAGAGCACTATCGGAAGATGTCTGAAGTGTTCCGTCACTTTTACGACGGCGTGCGTGGGGATCCAGCCGGCGACGCATACCACGAGCGCGTCGAGCGGCTCCGACATGAGTTTTTCGGAGGCAGCGGTGACCTGCTTCTCCTCCCTGTCGTCGGCTATCGGATATACCGAGAGCAGATCGAAGCCTTCCTCCTTCAGCGCCTCTTCGGCGGCTTTGCATTTTCTGACGATCACATCGACCGGCGTGTTGACCTCGCCGAATCCGGCGAAACCGATTTTTCCCATTGAAGGTTCTCCTTTATGTCTGAATTACTGACTGTTTTTTCATCATTATCTGTTCAGCAGTCTGTCGGCCTCGCAGAAGCGGCGGTAGGCCTCCGAATAGTCGGCTCCCGACGGAGTGAACCTGTCCTTTATGCGGACGAGCGACTTTGCGGCGTCGGACAGCGACCCGAACGCCGATACTCCGAAGGCCGCGATCATCGCCGAGCCGAGGCAGGCCGTCTCGCTCTCGGTGAGGGTGCAGAGCGTCTTTCCGGTGACGTCGGCCTTGATCTGCGGCCAGAGCGTGCCCGAGGCGCCGCCGCCGGTGATCCTGATCTCCCTGATCCCGTCTGCCCCCAGATACTCGAGATCCTGCCGAAGCATGAAGGCCACCGACTCCATGACGGCGCGCGCGAAATGCGCCCTCGTGTGGGCAAGGGTGATCCCGGTGAAGGAGGCCGTCGCGTCGGGGTTGTATCTCGGCATCGTCGAACCGGTGAAATAGGGCAGCAGCGTCAGGCCCTCGCATCCGGCGGGGACCTTCACCGCGGCTTCGTCGATCTGACGGAATGTCATGTTCTCGCAAAAATTCGTCCGGAACCACTTGAGCGCCATTCCGGCGGTCGACGACCATAGTATCCTGCAGTATTTGCCCCGCACGGCGTGCACGTGGCAGGGTATGATGCTGTCGGGGCTGTAGGGCGGGATACCGTCGCACATGGCGCAGATCGCCATTATGGTGCCGGTCATCTCGCTGATCTCACTGCCGTCGGCGACACCGCTGCCGAGCGTCCCGGCCAGCTGGTCGAGAGTCCCGGTCACGACGGGGATCCCGCGGTATCTGCCGCACACGCTCCCGGTGGGCAGAAGCTCGGGGAGCTTCCTCCTCGGCACTCCGATGAAATCCAGCATGCCGGGGTCGAAGTCGCCTTTTTTTATGTCGAAATAGACCGACGACGACTGTATGCACGGCTCGGTGACGAAACTGCCGGTCAGCCGGAAGAGGATCCAGTCCTCGAGCAGGAATATCTTCTCCGCAGCCTCGAAGACCTCCGGGCGGCGGCGCCTGAACCACAAAAGCTTCGACGCGGGCCATCCGGCCGTGATCTCGGGCTGCCCCGTGAGTCCGTAAACATATTCGCAGCCGTATCTTTCCTTTATCATGCCGGCTTCCTCGCCGGCCCTGTTGTCGAGCCAGACGACGGCCGGCGCCAGCGGCTTCCCTTCCGCGTCGGCCAGAATCATCGTCTCTCCCTGCGTGTCGACAGATATGGCGTCGATGTGCCCGCAGACCGCGAGCATCTCATCGACCGCGCGGAAGCAGATCTGCGCGTACTTCTCGGGGTCGAACTCGATGACCTTGCCGCCCTCCGACGTGTCGAGCGCGTAGTCCTCGGTGAAGAGGCCGAGCCGCCTTCCCCTGCCGTCGAACGCCGCGGCCTTGACCGACGTCGTCCCGATATCTATACCCATAAAAACTTCGTTCGTCATCACTGTCTCAGCGGCCGGAGGTCGCCGTTCTCCATTTCAAAAATCCTGTCCGCCTTCTCCGCGATCGAGCGGTCGTGCGTGACCATGATGAGCGTCTGGTTCATGACTTCCTTGGTGCGAAGCAGCAGGTTCAGCACCTCGTCGGCGTTGCCTCTGTCGAGGTTGCCGGTCGGCTCGTCGGCAAAGACTATCTGCGGGCGGTTGATCAGCGCCCTCGCGATGGCCACTCTCTGCTGCTGCCCGCCCGACAGCTCGCTCGGCAGATGGTGGAGCCTGTCGGCGATCCGGAGCGTCGAAACGAGTTTCTTGAGGTGCTCCTCGTAGCTGAAGTCGGGCTTGTTGCACATGAGAGTCGGCACGAGTATGTTCTCTAGCGCGGTGAACTGAGGTATGAGATTGTGGCTCTGGAAGATCACCCCGATGTAGTTGCCGCGGAAGACCGCCAGGTCGTCGGCGTTCATTGCCGTGATCTCGTTCCCGCGCAGGGTGATCCTGCCCGAATTCGGCCTGTCGAGACCGGCCAGGACGTGCAGCAGGGTGGATTTGCCCGAGCCCGACGCCCCCATGATAGCCACAAATTCGCCGTCACAGACCTCGAAATTCACCCTGTTGACGGCGGTGACGACCGAGTCGTACTGTTTGAACTGCTTTATTACGTCGCGGACCTCGAGTATGACCCGTCCGCCCGTGTATCCGTTTGCCATGAAGCTTCCCTTCCTCCCGTCTTTCATTCCGTCCGTCACGCGGAGCGACGTCTCATTCCCCGTTCTCGACTCTCGCTATCCTGTCGCGGTCCCTCACGAACGCGATGAAAGGCAGGTAGGTCGAGAGCATCGCCGCGGCGGCCGACAGCAGCACGCATACCGCGAATCCCAGCGGCGAGAAGGTGTAGTCGTATCGTATCTGTTCGCCGAATCCCATCGACGGGAAGTAAACGTTGACGAGGTAATAAATAATGTAATTGAGGAGCGATCCGATCCCGGCCGTCGCGGCAGCGGCGAGGACGGTGAGGACAGCTCCCGAGAACAGGAAGAGTTTCCGTATGTCGCTGTCCTTGGCGCCGCATGCCGAGAGCAGGAAGATCTCGCCGTAGCGCTTGCGGCAGAAGGCGGACTGGGCGTAGAGCCAGACGAGCGGACTGATGAGCAGCACCGCGGCCGAGCCCGTTATGAGGGGCAGGCGCGCGCCGGCCTTCTGCGCGAGCGCCCGGCGGTATCCCTCTCCGGTGGGCGTCACGGTATATCCCCGGTGCACCGACATTATCTTCACTATCCCGCTCCGTATCCTGCCGGTCTCGCTGTTCGCGATGCCCCGCTCGAGATACACGGAGGCGTCGGTGTAGCCCGAGCCGTCGCCTGTGATCTTCGCGTAGAGCGCGTCGGGCATGTATACCGTGTATTCGTCCGATGTGTCGCCGTCGTCGACCACGGCCCCGACGGTCACCTCGGTATAGTTGAAATAAGCGTCGTTCAGCAGCACGGAGAGCACGTATTTCTTGTCGATCCTGTCGAAGACGAGCGGCCTTCCCTGCTCCTTGAACGTCGCGACCGTTATCCTGTCCCCGACCTTGAAACCGAGGACGTCGCGGTTGTTGATGCTGCGCGTGACGGCCACCGTTTCTCCGCCCGCCGCGACGGCCGCGAGGTCGCCGTCGACCTTCCACACGCCGTGCGACGTCACCTCTTCCGCCAGCAGTTCCGACAGCCGGCTGTAGCGCGCGTTGTTGTCGGCGTAAAGACCGGTAGCCGGGTCCTTCACCGTCATCGACGATATCCCCGACGACTGTTCCTTCGTCAGCAGGACGAAAGAGCGCAGCGACGTCGCGTCGGCCGACTTCGACCAGAGCGTGTAGTCGACGCCCTCGATGTCGTCGATGCCGGCGATGTCATAGCGGTCGAGCTCGCCGCTCCCGGCCGACAGGGTGAAATACGGCCTGTTGTCTTCGGCCTCGGTCTTCTTCAGATCGGCGAGGAAGAGTCCGGTCGAGAACACGACGGTGAACGCCACCGCAGCCGACACCAGCATGATGTAGTAGCTTCTGAATCTCAAGAAGCCGAAAAGCTCGTAGTGGAACGGGAAGCGCTTGCCGAATATCCGGAACGACACCCTGGGCGAGCTGACGTAGTTCGAGTTGTCGGCCGCCGTGATGAGCGATACCGGCATCTTTTTCGAGATGATCCGCACGCCGGGCACCACCGACAGCGCCACTACGGCCGTCGTCCAGAGCAGACCCCAGCCGAGGCGTCCCCAGACGAAGACAGGCTTTGCGCCGCCCGCCGCCGCCACGGCGGAATAGATCCCGGCTGACGCCCCGGCCGCGGGCAGATACGTCATCAGCGCGACGGCCAGGAGCTCCCACCAGGCGGTCTCGAGCAGCTTCTCGAACCCCGCCCCGAAAGCGATATAAATGCCGTAAAGAAATTTGTTCTGATTTATCCTGATATAGAAGAGCAGTGTCAGCGCCGCCGCGGCGAGCGCGCCGACGAGCACAGTGGTCACGACCGACTTCCGCTTCATCTCGGAAATGCGGTTGAGATAGTTCGACCGCTCGCCGTAGCTCACCGAGAACTCTTCGCTCCCCAGGCCGTACCTCGAGACGATCGCGTCGCAGAATTCTATGCTGTCGTCGGTGAGGATGAAATTCAGGCGGTAGTACCTGTCGCCGTAGCCGTCATAGTAGCCCTCGGTGTCGAGCACCTCGTAGCCTCTGTCGGCCGGGGAGTTCTCCTCGGCGAACGAAAGATAGGAGTTGAACAGCTCGGTGTAGGCCTCCTGGGAGATCTTCTCGACGGTCAGGTTGTATCCGTCTCCCGAATAAGCCTCCTCCCTCGCGACCGCCGAGGCGGTGTCGAAGCGCAGCCAGACGGTGAAAAAGAGCGTCTGGAGCAGAAAGATCGAGACGAAGAAAACGAAATACTCGCGGAATCCAGTCGTGACTCCGCGGAAGGCGTGCTTCACGTTGCGGAAGGCGAAAAAATTCCGGCAGAAGTTCCATGCGTCGCGCAGAAAGCTGACCGGACCGTAGCGCACGAGCTTATGGTTTTCGTCGTAATACGGCTTTCTGTAGGCCATGTCTCTCCTCCTTCACGGCGTTTAAACACTTATACAAATATAATTATACTCTGCGGGACGGTTTTGTCAAGAAATTTTGCGAAATCGCCCGCGGCGGCCGATCCGCTATTGATTTTGGGCCGAAAATAATGTATAATATATGCCGTTAAAGTAAAAGAAGGAGTTTTTCGCAATGACAAAAAACAAGTACATCCTTAACTGGATCGACGAAATGGCCGCCATGACGAAACCCGACAGGATCGTCTGGATCGACGGCAGCGACAGCCAGCGCGACGCCCTGCGCGCCGAGGCCTGCTCGACGGGCGAGATGATAAAGCTCAACCAGGATCTTCTCCCCGGCTGCTATCTCCACCGCACCGCGGTCAACGACGTCGCCAGAGTCGAAGGCCGCACCTTCATCTGCACCAAGACGAAGGAAGGCGCCGGCAACATCAACAACTGGATCGAGCCCGGAGAGTGCTACAGAAGGCTCTCCAAGCTCTACACCGGCTCCATGAAGGGCAGGACGATGTATGTCATCCCCTACTCCATGGGCATCGTCGGGTCCGAATTCGCCAAGTACGGCATCGAGCTCACCGACTCGATCTACGTCGTGCTCAACATGCTCATCATGACGAGAGTCGGAAACGACGTCCTCGACGCCATAGGCGATTCCTCCGACTACATCAAGGGACTCCACTCAAAGGCCCAGCTCGACGAGAGCAACCGCTACATCGTCCACTTCCCCGAGGACAACACCATCTGGTCGGTCAACTCCGGCTACGGCGGAAACGTCCTGCTCGGCAAGAAGTGCTTTGCCCTGCGCATCGCGTCGTTCCTCGGCCGCAAGGAAGGCTGGATGGCCGAGCATATGCTCATCCTCGGCGTCGAGTATCCCGACGGACAGGTAAAATACATCACCGCCGCCTTCCCGTCCGCGTGCGGAAAGACCAACCTCGCCATGCTCATCCCGCCCGAAGTCTACCGTAAGAAGGGCTTCAAGGTCTGGACGGTCGGCGACGACATCGCCTGGCTGAGGATAGGCAAAGACGGCAGACTGTGGGCCATGAACCCGGAGAACGGATTCTTCGGAGTCGCCCCCGGCACCAACGAGAAGTCGAACCCGAACGCCCTCGCCACCACAAAGAGAGACGCCATCTTCACGAATGTCTGCCACAACCTCGACAACAACACCGTATGGTGGGAAGGCCTCGACAACGATCCTCCGAAGAACGCCGTCAACTGGAAGGGCGAAAAGTGGGACTACAGAAAGTACGACAAGGCTGACAAGATCAACACCTCGGGCGCGCATCCGAACAGCCGCTTCACCGCGGTCGCGACGAACTGCCCCTGCCTCTCTTCCGAGTTCAACAACCCGGCCGGCGTGCCGGTGACCGCCATCATCTTCGGCGGACGCCGGGCCCGCACCGCTCCGCTGGTATATCAGTCGACCGGATGGCAGAACGGGACCTTCGTCGGCTCGATCATGGCCTCCGAGACCACTGCCGCGGCCTCCGGCGCCATCGGCGTGGTACGCCGCGACCCGATGGCCATGAGACCGTTCGTCGGCTACAACATGGGCGATTACTGGCAGCACTGGCTCGACATGGGAAAGAAGATCCCGAATCCTCCGAAGATCTTCCACGTCAACTGGTTCAGGACCGACAGCGAAGGCAACTTCATCTGGCCCGGTTTCGGCGACAACCTCAGAGTCCTTGAATGGATCCTCAAGAGATGCGCCGGCGAGGTCGACGCCGACCTGTCTCCGATCGGATATCTTCCGAAGCCGGAGGACATCAACATCGACGGCCTCGACATCACCGTCGATACGGTGAAAGACCTGCTCAGCGTGGACCGCGAAGCCTGGCTCGAAGACGTCGTCAACATCAGAGACTTCTACGCCTTCGTCGGAGACAGCGTCCCCGCGGAGCTCCACAAGGAACTCAACCAGCTCGAAGCGAGGCTCAAAGCCTGAGCATCCGACACGATAATACCGACAACAAAAGACCCCCGCCCCGCGGAGGTCTTTTGTTGTCGGGTTCAATTCGTCGAGGCAGTCAAAAAGATCTTCTCTCCGTCATAGTGTCCGGGGAGGGAAAAGCCCAGGATAAATCCCCCGACATCGCAAGTGGCAGGATACTCCTCTATCCTTTTCGTGGACAACGTGATACCTGCATCACTTTTCTCATACGTTTTTTCGTATTTCCAGCTGCCGCTCGAATCCTTGAACATCAGGGCGACTATGTAATTATCCCTGAAATACGTATCGTCGACAGCAGTTTGAGCGGAAAGATCGGAAATATCTCCGGACAGCTTGAACACTTCGGAGTTTTCCGGTCTCTGTCCGATAAGACCTGACAGGGCATCGTAGGATTCCCTGTTTTCGATCACCAGAACATACGGGTCGGGATTCCCCGTCCGGAAGCATTCCCCGACCGCTGACCTTACTTTGCCTTCATCGCAGCCGGTTATTACGTTCTTTGCGCTGTTCCCGTCCGGAGTCACATCTGAGCTCATGGGAATGACCGCTGCCGCGGTACCGGTCGTCTTATCCTTTATCACACTTCCCGAAGGCTGGAAGCCGGTTTCCCCGGGACTGCCGGCACAACCCGGCAACAGCAGTGCGACAACTGAAACAATAACCGCAAGAAAAATAAAAGCAGAGCGTTTCATTTGAGCTTTCCTCCCTAAATAATATCGACCAACACGGATGTCGTATCGCAGGTTATTATATCACACATCACATAACGCTGTCAATGTTTTTTTAAAAATTCCATTATCAAAAACTATGACGCGGAATCATCCTTTTCCGTTAAGATACCGGACCGATATCATTTAAAACGGCAGACGGACCTGCTCAGCGCTGACCGAGGAGGATCGAAAACGGTGTCAGTTTTTGACGGTGATGCGGATATCTCCTGTTGAAGTCGTTATCCTGCAGTTGCCGCCGGAACCCGAATCAGGAACTCTGATATCGCCGGTCGACGATTTTGTGATGAACACTTTTTCCGAGCTGAGCGAACCGGTAACTTCTCCGGTCGAGGTCTTCACGGTGATCTCCCCCGCGTCGCAGTCCTCAAAGCTCACGCCGCCCGTTGACCTTTCAATGTTGAATTCGCCGGACGCGACCGTGTTTTTCAGCGTGACGTCGCCTGTGCTCCCGGCGGAGACCAGCGAACCGCATACAACGTTTTCAAGATACGTTTCCCCCGTACTGACGCTTATGGAAAGCTTCTCTCTGCACTCCACGTTTTTCCCTTCGATACTTCCGGTGGAAACGGAGATGTCGATACCGTCCGCACTGACCGAACTCACGCGGACGTCCCCGGTGGAGGTCCGAATGCTAAGGCTGCCGTCGGCGGAAGCGTCAAAAGCGACGTCGCCCGTGGACGACCTGATCTTCGCGCCGCCAAAGGAAAACTGTTCAGGTACGCTCACGTCCCCTGTGCCCGAGGTGATCGTCAGGTCTGCGTAGTGACCTGCCGGAATATATACCGTGACTGCCGGGGATCTGAGCGAGAACACCGTCAGTTTATCGTACCACTTACGCTCGTCGACCTCTGTGATCTTCAATGTTCCGTTCTCAACGGAGACCTCGTGCCTTATCTTGTCACGTTCCACGCGATCGACCCGCGTTTTTCCGTCTTCCGACGGTCTGAATGTGATATCCGCAACGCCGGATTCGACCGTTATCGACTCGAAATCCTCTGTCACGGTATCCGATCCGGTCACATATTTTGAGGTATCCAGTTTTGAAAGATCAAAGCCTGACGCGATGAACGCGGCGGCGAAGATCGCGACTCCCGCGACCACAAACACGGCGGCCGCAATAAGAAACCCTTTCTTCATTTTGAATTCTCCTTCCCGATAAACATCGACTTGACGCCGACACCGGCTTTTTTCGTCAGTTTAATTATCCCCCCGGAGAGGGCGGCGCAGCCGAAGAACATAAAGACCGACAGTCCGGCGGCGACCGAAGCGGCCCCGAGCATCATAAGCGCGGGTATACTGTTCCCCTGTGCGAAAAAGACAGCCGATACGGCAACAGCGCCGAGAACAGAAACCCAGAGGGAGATCTCGACCGCCCACAGCGAGATGATGAGCGCCCAGGCGGCGATATAAAACGAAAGGACGACCGCCGCTGCCGCGACAAGCAGCGGGAACCACACCGGGAAGCCCAGAACGATCAGAACGACCTCCCATCCGCGCAGGGCGCGCTTCGGTCTGACTTTTTCTTTGACAAGTTTCTGAAGCGGGATCTCAGCGATTGTCTGAGCCCTTACCTCATCGACCGTACCGATCCCCGCTACCGCTTCGTCTTCGCTCATTCCCTCTTCGATCCGGTCGTCGATCATCTCTCCGTAAAACGTGACACGCTCTTCAATGTCGTCCTGCGGAAGCCCCGAAAGAGCGGTTCGCAGACCCCGCAGAAATTCCTGCTTATTCATGACTGTCCTCCTCCGTGACAAACCGATAAACGGAGATCACTTCTTTCCATTCATCCTTGAATTCTTCTATGCGCCTCACACCGCTTTGAGTGATATGATAGTATTTGCGCAGTCTGCCGTCATGTTCCGCTATTCTCACCGTCAGCATCCCGGCGCATTCAAGACGCTTGAGTATCGTGTAAAGCGTTGACTCGGACAGCCCGATGCACGGCTTCAGGTCTTTTATGATCTTATAGCCGTATGAGTCTTCGTTTTTGATCGCGGCCAGAACGCACACGTCAAGCAGGCCGCGTTTCAACTGAACATCCATGGGATACCTCCCTTCGTGTAATATATCATATCACGAAGTATTGCGTTTGTCAAGAGGAAAGACCGTATTATTTACCGTTTCTTTCGGTATCATTCGGGAATCCGCTCCCGGCAGGCCGGGTGACCGCGCATACCGGGTGCTCTGAAAAAGGGGCTGTAAAAACAGTCCCCAAAAAAGAAAGCACTCAAACAATAATCGAAAGATTGGAGTTTGGGTGCTCTTTTTTTTATGGCAGAGATAAAATGCGTGTTAGATGGCAATAACAGTTCGAAAAGGCCAAATCAGTGTAGTTTATCTTTTTTCTTTTTTATTTTTCTTTTCGGTCTTCATTGTCTTTCTCATTGCTGTTTGCCGGATGTTTGCCTGAGCCTGAGCTCTTCCGCCGGCGTTCCGAGCTGACGTAAAGGAAGATCGCGGGGATGAGTCCGGCGATAATGACCGTCAGTATCGCCGACCCCTGCGACGACGAGCAGCCGTTGCGGCCGCCTCGGCGGTTGTCATCCGTATCGGCGGACGTGTCTTCCGGACCTGTCACGGGAGCTTCCGGCGAGGTCTCGTCGCCCGGGTTCGCACTGCCGGTGCCGGATACCGTTTCGGGCGCCCCGGGAAGCTTATCGGGGGAGGTGAGCATGAGGCCCTTCCAGACGGCGATGCGGCTTATCGTTATCGGCATGTCGGTGTTGTACTGGTGGAACCATATGCCCGCGTTCTCGGTGTAGAATGAAGAGATCTCGCCCTTCGTGGTCCCGTCGACGTAGACGTACGTCCCTTCTGCAGTCATTACGTAAACCCGGAAGACCTTGTTCATTCCGTCGACCTCGACCGCGTAGTTCTGGACCGACACCCGCTCCGACGCGACGCCCCAGTTGTCTCCCTCGATTTCTTCTCCGAGCGAGAGGAACTCCTTTGTCCCGTGGTTAGGCAGAGTCGTCATGTTGTCGAGCAGACGGAGGTTGTTCGAATAGCCGTAAAAGCCGTAGTGGCTGTCGAAGTAGAAGCCGAAGTTCGGATCCTTCGATGTTTTGTCCTTGTCGCGTATGAGGGTGAAGAAGAAGGTGTAGCGGTTTCCGTTGAGCGGAAGACCGTCGATCTCTCCGCCCCAGTTGTGGCAGACGCTGTTCGTCGTGGCGCGGAGCTCGGCCGAGAGGGGATCGCCGTCGGTCTTTACCGAAAGGGTGCCCGAGGCGAGCTCGGTCCTTGAGGGCTTCCAGCGGGTCTTGTCGGTGAAATCGGCGAGAAAGAGAAGTTCTCCCTCGGCCGGTACCGCATATCCCGCCGCCGCCGGAAGAGCTGCCGCCGCCAGGAGGGGCAGCAGAAGCAGAAGGGCGAGGATCGCGGAAGCGCCGCGGCGTATGAATGATTCCAAAAATAGAGTGAGATCGGATATCATGTGCATTCCCGCGGATGACATGCACCCCGCGGAGGTGTTTTGATCAGATTCCCCGTGCCGTCAGTCGCCGGATTCGTCGCGGATGCCGTTGAGTTCGCGGATGAAGGTCTCTATGTCCTTGAATTCGCGGTAAACCGACGCAAAGCGCACGTAGGCGACGTCGTCTGCGTCCTTCAGCTTTCTCATGACGAGCTCTCCGATGTCTCCCGACGTGACCTCGTGTCTGAGTGAATTCTGGAGTTCGGACTCGATCTCGTTGGCGATGGCCTCGGCGTTTACCGGGCGCTTCTCGCACGCCTTCATGATGCCGCCGAGCAGCTTCGTCTTGTCGAACAGCTCCTTCGAGCCGTTTTTCTTTATGACGACGAGCTGCACCGACTCGATCACCTCGAAAGTGGTGAAACGCTTCTGGCACTGCATGCACTCTCTTCTGCGCTTTATGTTGTTTCCTTCGATATTCTGTCTCGAATCGATGACTCTGCTCTCAAGGCAGCCGCAGCTCGGACATCTCATGGTTCTCCTCCGTTCTTCCGCCGGTCCCGGTCTTTTCTATTTGAAAGGGGACGTTTTCTTTGAAAGAGAACGTCCCCCGCTTGCGGAGCTGCTAGTCAGAATCGAACTGACGACCTCATCCTTACCAAGGATGTGCTCTACCGACTGAGCCATAGCAGCGTCAACGTCCGATATTATAGCAAATAAGAGGACGTTTGTCAAGTGTTTTTTCGCCGGCTCGCGATTTTATTCTCAAATCCGCGATATTTTCTCCCGCCGGCGCCCCCGGACAGCGCGTGTCCGGAGGCGTGCGGCGGAAATAAGGATCATTTGCCGCCGGCGAGATAAGGCGCGATCGACCCCGCGACGCTGGGTATAGGCATCGACTGCACAGTCACCGTACCGGGACCGCTGATGACGGTGTTGAATATGCCCTCACCGCCGAACAGCATGTTCTTCACGCCCTTTACGGTCACGATATCCATCGAGCATGTGGCGTCCATCTTGGCGAGATAACCGGTGTCGACGATCAGCTTCTGCCCCGCTTCGAGGTTGTAGTCGATCGCGTATCCGTCGATCTCGACGAACGCGATGCCGCTGCCCGAAAGCTTCTGCATGATGAAGCCCTCGCCTCCGAAGAGGCCGGCTCCGAATCTCTTCTGGAAGAATACCGACAGTTCGACGCCGGTCGTCGCGGCGAGGAAGGCGCGCTTCTGGAGCACGACCGGCCTGTCGGGAGTGATCTCTATCGCAAGTATCGAGCCGGGAAAGCTCGACGCGAAAGCTATCATTCCGTTCCCGCCCTCGGCGGTGTATATGTTCTGGAACAGAGCCTCGCCCGAGAACATACGCCCGAAAGCCTTTCCGAGACCGCCGTTTGTGGTCGTCTCCATCTTCATGTTGGGGCTCATCCAGCTCATGCTGCCCCGCTCGGTGATCATCTTCTCCCCCGCGTCGAGTTCGCAGATCACGACGGGAAGCGGGGTTCCTTCGATCCTGTAGCGCATTTTTCGCTCCTTTTCAGTTTTTTATTTGAGTTTATTGCGTTCGGTTCAGACGGCGAAATACTTTTTCATCATCGCCGGTACTTCGCCCTTCATCGCGAGCAGGATCTTCTCGGCGCCGGGTTCGCCGGCGGCAAAGCGCCGGAGCTGCCATCCCTCGGCGGCGCAGAGCCTGTCGTGCAGCGGAGAGAATTCTTCGAGCAGGAACGAACCGTACTTCACGAATCTGAAATCTCCGACGAGCCTGTATTCGGGGCTTATCGAGTCGACCGCCACCGAGTATTTCGACTTTACGGCGTCGATCAGCGAATCCGTGCGGTTCTCGGGCGCGAAGACGAATGTCGAGCAGACGAGCGCGTTGCGGTTGTGTTCGGTCGAGCTGTGGCTGTCGGTGCTTCCGACGACCGGCGGATCGAACCCGCGGGCGCGCTCCTCGTAGTAGAACGAGGTCTGGAAACCGTTGTGCTGATAGTAGCTTTCTCCTCCCAGGACCTCGAAGGCGTCGAAGGGCTGCTGCTCGTACAGGAAGCGCAGGTAGCTCTCGCTCAGCTGCATCGTGCTGCACAGCCAGTAGGGATGCGGGAAGATGGCGAGTCCTCCCGCCTTCCTCACCTGTTCGTGCTCCCAGAGCAGCGCGGCGAAGCTCAGCCTCTCCGACTCGAGCTCCAGCGGCACCTTTTCGGCCTCGCGGTGCAGCATGGCGGTAAACTCCTCGGCCGTGATCGGGTCGGGACACTCGCCGAACAGGCTGCGGACCGCAGGGTCGCTGCCCCTGTCGTCGTCGTTGCGGTTGGGCAGCACGAGCGCGTTTATGCTCCACTTTCCTCCGAAATTGACATAGTGGGCGTCGTTCAGCGGGAGATGGATCTCCTCTCCGGGAACGACGAGATAGTCGGTGAGGTCGCTCGTGTCGTCGGTTCCGATGCGGAACAGCCTCCGCGTCTCGAGCGAAGGATAATATCTCCTGTGGTCGGACATGACGGTGAAGTCGTAGCCGAAGCCGCGGTAGTTGGCAGCGACGTACCCGGGGTCCTCCCTGCCGTCCGAGCGGCAGCTGTGCATGTGAAGGTCGCCCCTGAAGGGGTATCTGCCGGCCATGTCGGGAGCCAGCGCGTACACGCGCAGCTCAAGGAAGCGCTTCGACTCTCCTTCGCGGAAGAACTGCAGCTGGTACATCCCCTCGCGCGGGAAGTCGGTGTCGAGCTCGATGTTCCCGTCAGCGGTCGGAGCGGCCCTGTATTCTCTCACGCCGGCGCTGCCGGGGAAACGCCTCGGCTCCGCCACGGAGCTCTCGCAAAGTCTCAGAGTCAGCTCTGCCCCGGGAGCGAATGCCGCGTGGATGCCGAGAGGCTTTACCGTGAGGCGGGCAGGTCTTCCGGTCAGGAACACCTTGGGAAAAATGTCGTAATCGTACAGTTCCCTTTTCATTTTCATATTCATTCCTTCGTAAACATGAGTGCCGTTGCGGCGGGCATGCGCCCGGGCGGCGCTCTGTACGGTATATGATATCACAACGGGGGTGATTTGTCAATGACTCAAGGCGGATGAAGGTGCGCAAAAACCTCCGCGGCGGCGTCGAGCGGCGCGGATCCCTGCCGGTGTCCCGTTTTTTATTGACTATTCGCATGAAATGTGATAGAATAAATATGTATTTTTTCAAGACGGGACAGGGCCCGGCACAGGGGCCCCGCGGCACTTTCCTCAAATGATAGAGATAAGGGATCTTACAAAAACATATCCTACTCCCGAAGGCGGGATCACCGCGCTCTCCGGCATCGATCTTACGATCGGGGACGGCGAGATCTTCGGGATAATCGGCCTGTCCGGAGCCGGAAAAAGCACGCTCGTGCGGTGCATGAACCTGCTTGAGAGGCCGACATCGGGGCAGGTGCTCGTCGACGGCCGCGATCTCACCGCCATGAGCCGGAAGGAGCTGCTCCGCACGCGAAAAAAGATCGGCATGATATTCCAGAGCTTCAATCTGCTCTCGCAGCGCACCGCGCTGGGGAACGTGCTCTTCCCGCTCGAGATCGCCGGAACGCCGCGGAAAGAGGCAGTCGCGAAGGCCGGGGAGCTGCTGGATACGGTCGGGCTGTCCGACAGGGCGGGCGCGTACCCGTCGCAGCTGTCGGGCGGACAGAAGCAGCGGGTCGCGATAGCCAGGGCGCTGGCGACCGACCCGTCGTACCTGCTGTGCGACGAGGCCACGAGCGCGCTCGACCCGACCACGACGTCGCAGATACTCGAGCTGCTCGCCGGCATAAACCGCGAGCGCGGAGTGACGATCGTCGTGATCACCCACGAGATGAAAGTCATCGAACAGATCTGCGGAAGAGTCGCCATCATAGACCGGAGCCGGATCGCCGAGGTGGGAAAGGTATCCGAGGTGTTCTCCGACCCCAAGTCAGAGATGGGCCGGGAGCTCGTGCTCCCCTCTCTCCGTCCGCAGGCAGCCGGGATGACGAAGCGCGCCGTCAGGGTCACTTTCGACGGCCGCTCGTCGTTCGAGCCGGTCATCTCGAACATGATACTCGAGTGCCGCTGCACCGTCAACATACTTTACGCCGACACCCGCGACATCGGAGGCAGCGCCTACGGGCAGATGCTGCTCCAGCTGCCCGACGACGCGGCGGCGGTGTCGCGCATCCACTCTTATCTCGACTCGAGAGGCATACAGTATGCGGACGAGGACCTTTGAGCCGCGGCCCGGGCGTGCCGGGATCACAGCAGGCAGAGAGGACGGCAGACAATGACGGGCGGTCAAGCTTCCCTTTCAATATTCACGCAGCTGTACTCGCTGCTCACCGGCAGCGGTACCGCCGCTTTCTTCGCCCGGATATTCGGCGGCGGGATGGCTCACGACTACGCCGTAGCCATATGGGAGACGGTATACATCACCGTATCGGGGACCGCGATCGCGTATCTGTTCGGGATACCCCTCGGAGTGATCCTGTACGGGACGTCGAAGGGCAGTCTGTTCCCAAACCGTCCGGTGAACTCGGTACTGGGATTTGCCGTGAACATCTTCCGCTCGGTGCCGTTCATCATCCTGCTCGTACTGACGCAGCCGGTGGCGAAGGCAGTCGTCGGGACCAAGCTCGGCAACGCCGCCTTCATCGTCTATCTCAGCATTGCCGCGATCCCGTTCGTATCAAGGATGGTGGAGTCTTCGCTCCGCGAGGTCGACGCCGGGGTCATCGAGGCCGCGCAGTCGATGGGCACCGGCAATTTCGGGCTCATCGCGAAGGTGCTCATACCCGAGGCGAAGCCTTCGCTGCTCACCGGGGCCGCGATCGCCTTCACGACTATCCTCGGTTACACCCCGATGACATACCTCGTGGCCGGAGGCGGACTCGGGAACCTCGCGATCCGTTACGGCATCTACCGCTTCGACGCGACGATCATGTACGTCTCGTCCTTCCTGCTCATCATCGTCGTCCAGGTCTTCCAGGAGAGTTTCAATCTCGCCGCGGTAAAGACCGACAGGCGGAGGAGAAAATAGCAGTGACACGCCCCTCCCGTCACACAGATCAGAAAAACAATCACACCGATAAAGGAGAATCACAAAAATGAAAAGAAAGATCCTTTCGATCGTCTGCGCCGCGCTGCTGATCGCGTCATGCGCGGCATCGTTCGCCGCCTGCGGCGGAGGTTCCGACGCTAAAACGGTGACCGTCGCAGCTTCATCGACTCCCCACGCCGAGATCCTCGAGCAGTGCAAGGCCGCCATGAAGGAAAAGGGATACACCCTCGTGGTCAAGGTCATGGAAGACTACGTGACCCCGAACACCGCCACCGAAGACGGAGAGGTCGACGCCAACTACTTCCAGCACACTCCCTACCTCAACTCCTTCAACGCCGAGCAGGGCACCCACCTCGTCTCGGTAGCGACCGTCCACTACGAGCCCTTCGGCATCTACGCCGGCAAGACAAAGTCGCTTGACGCGCTCGCCGACGGCGCCTCGATAGCCGTGCCCAACGACACGACGAACGAAGCCCGCGCGCTGCTGCTCCTCGCCGACAACGGCCTCATCGAGCTGAACGAAGGCGCCGGTCTTACCGCCACCGTGAAGGACATCAAGAGCAACCCGCACAACTTCCAGATCCGCGAAGTCGAGGCCGCCCTCGTCTCCACCGTGCTCGACGACGTCGACATCGGCATAATCAACGGCAACTACGCGCTCTCCGCCGGCCTCAAGGTCTCCGAGGCTCTCGCCGCCGAATCGGCCGAGTCCGAGGCCGCGAAGACCTACGGCAACGTGCTGGTCGTCAAGGAAGGCAACGAGAACCAGGAGAAGATCAAGGCCCTCGTCGAGGTCATCACCTCGAGCGCCATCTCCGACTACATCAAAGCGACCTACGGCGGTGCCGTGGTCCCGATGAAGTAATACCGGAAACACAGCCCGGCAGATCTTCATCAGGCGGACGGAGATCACCGCCGCCGAACAAAACACATCCCCGCGGAGAAGATCCGCGGGGATGCTGTTTTTTATTCGCTTATCTGTCTGTCCTGCCGCTGCACTCCCCTGACTGCATGAGGTCAGTAGCTGATCCCGATGAGCCTGTGGTAGGCCTTCTGCCAGTAGTTGCTGTTTGCGACCTGCAGATTGTTGACGAACAGTATGTCGTCGAGCCCGGCGTCGGCGAACTGGGACTTCAGCTTGTTCGTGCTGTTGTAGCGCGGATCGACGACGTAGATGTTGCCGTAGTGCTCGATGAAAAACGGAACGAGCTGGTCGGCGTACGAGTCCTTGATCACGAGGATCGAGAGGTCCTGCGGATTCTCGGGCACGTTGATGTGCACGAAGGGCTTGTCTCCGCCTATGAACGACGCGATCCCGCCGTTGTGCGAGACTGTCTGGAAGATCGCGTAGTCCCATCTCCCGGTGACGGCTCCGGCGTCGTTTTTGTGCGTCATGACGCACGCCTTTTTCGAGACGTACGCCTCAATTGTATCCGGGAAGTTCCGCAGTTTCGCGGCGACCGCGTATTCGCTGTTGTAATTGTATATCGACCCTATGTAGTTCGCCCTGACGTAAGTCTTCGTGAACTCCGACACCGGCGTGGGCGTCATCCCCACCGACGACACGAAGTCGGCGTAGGCGTAGTACGCGCCGAGGCTGTTCCAGTGGTGGTCGGTCCGGAGATACAGGTATTCGTCCCTGTGAGCCATGACGGTATCGTAGATATTGACGAAATTGACGGCCGAACCGCTGTA
>CADCPG010000171.1 GCA_902803255.1 uncultured Ruminococcus sp.
ACACGGCAGGTGATAAAGAGCGCGATGCCGCCTCCGATAAGAGCGCCGTAGATCGCGATTCCGCCGTTCCATATCTTGAGCGCGTCGAGAAAACTGTCGTATTCGTCGAGCTTTGTCAGGACGTAGTAGAGTCTGGCGCCGACGATCCCCGAGATCACGGTGAATATCGCGAGATCGAGCATGTCGTCGAATACGATGCCCTCGTCGTATTTTGCCCGCAGCGAGGCATAGGTGAAGGCGGCGATGATACCGAGGACTATTATGATCCCGTACCATCTGACCTGTATCCCGCCGAAGACCGGCAGGGTGAACGCCACCTTGTTGAGGGCGAACTCGCCGATCCCGAGGCCGGGAAACGAAAGAAATACCATGTTATGATCCTCCTGGCTGTGTTAGGGGGAAGATCCGGGTCTTATTTCCCGGATCCGGATCTCTCCGGAGAGAGGCCGAGCTTGGTCTCCAGTATATCGACGGCCGTATCGAGCGCGGTCGAGTCGGTGAGCTCTATCATTCCCCTGTCGCAGAGGGCGGCGAGTCTCGGATCGATCGGCATCCTCGCCAGCAGGTCGAATCCGAACGACTCGGCGATCTCGCCGATATGGCTCTCGCCGAAGACGTCGATTTTTTTCCCGCAGTCGGGGCAGACGGCGTAGCTCATGTTTTCCACGAGTCCAAGCACCGGGATGTTCATCATCCCGGCCATGTTGGCCGCCTTTTTGACTATCATCGAGACGAGCTCCTGCGGCGTGCTGACGATGATGACACCGTCGAGCGGGACCGTCTGGAAGAGCGTCAGCGGAACGTCGCCGGTACCGGGAGGGCAGTCGACGAGCAGTACGTCGATCCCGTCCCAGATCGTGTCGGTCCAGAACTGCTTGACGGTACCCGCGATGAGCGCGCCGCGCCAGACGACCGGCCTCGTCTCGTCGTCGAGCATGAGGTTGACCGACATGATATCGATCCCCGTCTTCGTCCGCGGCGGGATCATGCCGTGCTCGTCGCCGGTGACCTCAGCCCTGAGGCCGAAGGCCTTCGGCACCGAAGGTCCGGTGATGTCGGCGTCAAGTATGCCGACGTGATATCCGCGGCGCCGGAGCTTTACGGCGGTGAGGCAGGTGACGATCGATTTTCCGACGCCTCCCTTTCCGCTTATCACTCCGACCACATGCTTTATATCCGACAGCTGGTTCGGCGCCTCGCGGAGGTCCTGAGCTTTGTCTCTCGAAGCACAGTTCGCCGAACAGGTTGAACAATCGTGGGTGCATTCTTCTGCCATTTCGAAAAAGAGTCCTTTCAGTATTGTAGCACTTAAACTATATTATACCACATAAACACAAAATTGCCAAGAGTTATATTCAAAACCGCCTGCCGCGCGCCCGAGCGCGCCGTCCCGCTCTCGCGTGAGGGTCCGCTTTCTCCCGCAAGCCCGGTTTTTCGGTCCGCCGGCCCGAAAAACACTTGAATTTTGGGCCGAAAAAGGATATACTATTACATTGTATAAAACAAGGCCCGTCGGGATGCCCGCTGCTCAAGGCGCGGCGTCCCCGTTCGGGAAAGAAAGGGAAAGGACCGCAACACAATGAAAAAACTCGAAAGATCGGAATCGGAACCGGTAAAGGGCCCCGTCCTCGTCATAGTCATGGACGGCGTGGGTATCGCACCCGCGGCACCGACTAACGCAGTCACCCGCTCCTACACGCCCACTCTCGACAGGCTCTTCGCCGAGCGCCCCTGGGTTAAGCTCAAGGCTCACGGAACGGCCGTCGGACTCCCCGGCGACGACGACATGGGCAACAGCGAGGTGGGACACAACGCCATCGGCTCGGGTCAGGTCTTCGCGCAGGGCGCGAAGCTCGTCTCGCAGTCTATAGAGTCGGGCACTATGTTCGGAGGCAAAAGCTGGTGCGAGCTCGTGTCGAACGTGAAGAAGACCGGAGGAACGCTGCATTTTCTCGGTCTCTTCTCCGACGGCAACGTGCACTCTCACATCGACCACCTCAAGGCCATGATAAAGCGCGCGTCAGACGAAGGCGTGGGAAAGGTCCGCGTGCATATACTGCTCGACGGCAGAGACGTGGGCGAGACGTCAGCTCTCGACTACATACTTCCCTTCGAGGACTTCCTCTCGTCGCTCCGTTCGCCCTCCTTCGACGTCATGATCGCGTCGGGCGGCGGAAGGATGAAGATCACGATGGACAGGTACGAGGCCGACTGGTCGATGGTCGAGCGCGGCTGGCACACCCACGTGCTGGGCGAAGGCAGACAGTTCTCTTCGGCCGCCGAGGCGGTAAAGACATACAGAGCGGAACTGTCGGTCATCGACCAGGATCTGCCCGCCTTCGTAATCGCCGAGAACGGAAAACCGGTCGGGACCGTTGAGGACGGCGACTCCTTCATCTTCTACAACTTCAGAGGAGACAGGGCCATCGAGATCTCGAAGGCGTTCGACACGCCCGAGGGCGAATTCACAAAGTTCGACAGGGTGAGATACCCGAAGGTCGTATATTCCGGCATGCTCGAATACGACGGCGATCTCCACATCCCGAAGAGATATCTCGTCGATCCCCCAAAGATCACGAACACGATGGGAGAATACCTCGCCGGCACCGGTGTGACCCAGCTCGCGATCTCGGAAACGCAGAAATACGGTCATGTGACATACTTCTGGAACGGCAACAGATCGGGCAAGTTCTCGGACGAGCTCGAGACATACATCGAGATACCGTCCGACGTCGTGCCCTTCGAGCAGCGCCCCTGGATGAAATGCGCCGAGATCACCGACAGGCTGATCGAACTGCTCGAATCGGGCAGATACCGCTTCCTGCGGGTCAATTTCCCGAACGGGGACATGGTCGGGCACACCGGCTCGCTCGAGGCAACCGTCTGCTCGATGGAGGCCCTCGACCTGCAGCTGGGCAGGATACTGCCCGTCATTGACAGGCTGGGAGGCGTAGCGCTGATCACGGCCGACCACGGCAACGCCGACGAGATGGCCGAGACCGACAAGAAGACCGGACTTCCCAAGATCGGGGCCGACGGCAGCTGGAAGGCAAAGACGTCCCACACTCTCAATCCCGTTCCGTTCATCCTCTATGACGGCACCGGTGAGGGCCGCATAAAGCTGAAGGCGGAAAAGGGAGAGGCCGCCGGCGGGCTTTCGAATATCGCCGCGACCGTCGTCACTCTGCTCGGCTACAAAGTCCCGCCGATGTGGGACGGCCCGCTCGCCGAGATGGAATGACCGGAACATTTCAGGTTGAAAACGGCCGGGAGCCCGCTGGGCTCCCGGCCGTTTTATCCGAGTCGGGTATTTGCTAAAGGTTTACAGCCCCCGTCAGTCGATCTTTACGATCTGGGCGTCGGGAGCATTCTTCTTGATGCTGTTGATGCCGTTGAGGCAGCTGGCCTTGGTCTTGTAGCCTTCGCCGGTGGCGATGATCTGGCCGTTGGTGGCTCTCAGACGGAATCTGTACTCGCCGGCCTTGTCGATGTAGACCTGGAACTTCGGATGTTTGATCTTCTCGAATCCCTCGACGGTCTGATCCTCGATGCCGCCCGCGCAGTTCTTCTTCACGCTGGCGATGCCTTCGCGGCAGGTCTTTTCGGACTTATAAACTTCGCTGTCGGCAATGATCTCGCCGTTGCCGGCTTTGAGAGCGAACTTGAATCCGCCCGAAGCAGTGTTTTTGATCTCGAATTTTCCCATTTTTATTTCATCCTCCGTGTTAATTTCCCGTTTCCTTCCGGAAAACCTGTCTAATTTTAGCATATTTTCCCGAAGAATTCAATATCCAATCCGAAAAAATTTATTATTTTGTTATAAAAACGGAGAAAAAAGCCGTATGCCGGCGCTGTTTACGGGCCTGACGGCGGAAAGAAGCCGCAGCGGGCGGGTCAGACGGCGCTTCCGATATAGACGAAGGAATTCTCCTTCAGGTCGAGCGTGAGCTTCAGGCTGCCTTCGCACTCGAGTCCGCAGATGACCTCGTCCTCGCGGGCGGCGTCGGTGAGCCGCACTTCGAACCTGCCCGACGGGACGCCTTCCAGTTCGATCTCAGTCATTTCGTCGCCTCCGCGCGTCGACGAATAGTTGGAGATCATAAGCCCGAAGCTCTTCCCTTCCGCGTCTCTCGCGGCGCAGGCTGTGATCCTGTCGCTGTCGGACGATACGTATACCGCCTCTCCGAGCCTGTAGAGCTTTCCGAAGCCCTCGAAAGCGTAGAACGGCTTTCTGGGGGCGAGCTTCGCCTTCTGGCGGCTGATGCCCATCTCGGCGACCCTGAACAGGCCGCACCACTCCTTGACGGGATCCGCTTCGAAATACGTCGCCGCGGCAACGTCGGTATCCTGCTGGAGCGACGAGAGGACAGCCGCGCAGAAGGCGGCTCCGTGCTCGTCGCAGAGCTTTACGTAGCTGTCGGCCTGGTCTGTCCAGTCGCGCATGTAGTTCCATTCGTCGAAGATGCTCTCGGTGTCACGGTATCCGTTCTCGTCGAGCAGCGTCCTCGCCGCTGCGGCCGATTTTTTCACGTTCTCGGCATCGATGAAGTATCTGTGCCACGAATAGAAATCGAGCGGCACTCCTCTGCTGCCGCAGTATCTCACGAAGGCCTCGCGCATACCGCCGTCGGGCCTCGTGAAGGCGGGTCCGCCGATCTTCAGCTCAGGGAACCTCGCCTTGAGGTGACGGGCCGCCACCTCGAAGAATTCAAAGAATTCCTCGTCGGTGCCGAGCCACATGTTCTTTCCTTCGGGCTCGTTCCAGATCTCCCAGTAGCGGATGTTCCACTCGTGGCCGTCGGCCCAGCCGCTGTTGTAATGCATGATGACATGCTCGCAGATGCGCGCCCACTTTTCGTAATCCTTCGGGGGATGGATGTGCCTTTTTACCGGAGCGTGCTCGATCGAGACGCCGAGGCGGTAGAGCGGCTCGGCTCCGACCTCGTATATCGCGCGGATATACTCGTCTGTCAGACCGAAGTTGTAGTTCGCGGGGTCGTTCTCGTCGGCGTCGAAGTCCTTGAACACACAGGGTATGTCGACGAACTCGCCCGAGCCGTACGGATACTCCGTGTCGTGCAGGCGGCAGACCGGTATGCCGGCGCGGCGGAAGAGCGGGCGGCCGTCGTATGTGAACACCTTTGTCATCGGTCCTCCGTTGACGCCGTGCAGAGGTCTTATCCTGCCGTATGAGAAGGCGCCGAGATCGGCTTTTACTTTTGCCATTTTATAAATCGCCTTTCTGTTACCGGGATCCGTGTGAGGACCAGCCGGGATATACAAAAAGTATAACATAACGGATGATAAAAGTCAATATG
>CADCPG010000172.1 GCA_902803255.1 uncultured Ruminococcus sp.
ACCGACAACACCGTGATCCCGCTCGACGAGTCGCTCGAACTCATGTTCAAGGACCCCGTCAACTCGCTCGTCACGATGCGCTACACCGGCGGCGTGCTCTATATCGCCGACCAGGGCGCGAACGGCTCCGACCTCGACCAGGTCTTCGCGACGGGACTCACCGACGAAGGCAAGGCCGAAGTGAAGAGAGCCGCCGACGTCCTCACGGCGCTCGGAGCGTCGCTCCAGACCACCGAAGAAAAAACGACGGCCAAAGCCGAAGTGCCCGACAAGACCGAGCCCGTGACCACGGCCGGAGGCGAACAGCCGACGGAGCCCGAAGATGCCGGAACGACGGCGGAACCGTCGGCCGACGTCACGACGGACGCCCCCGGGACCGAGCCCGCGAAGCAGGAGGGCGGCTGCTCCTCCGCCGCGGCCCTCATACCGGCTGCCGCCATGCTCGCGCTCGGCTTCGCCGTGTCGAAGCGCCGCCGCTGAGCACCCCTTCCGACTGACTGAAGTACATGACGCGGACGGGCGGCGGAAAAGGGCTGATCCGGGAAAACAGCCCCGGCTTTGAAAGATTATACCGGCTTACAGCCTTTGCCGGGATATATTTCCTCGTATCAGCCTTTGCCGTGCCCGCCGCGTCGAAGCTCTTCGGGCGCGTCCCGAAAATACTGCTTTTCGCAGCCGTTCTCGCCGTCATGGTCCTCGGAAACCTGTTCCAGGCGGCGATATCGGCTCTGCGGAAGATAAAGAGGCCCGAATCGGGCAGCGAATACGAAGCGGATGTCCGCTTCTGGCGCCTCGGAGCGGCGCTGCCCGCGGCGGTCCCCGCGCTCGCCGTGTCTTTCGCAGCGGCGAATTTCGCGTCTTCATATCTTGAAACATCGGCCGGCATGACCGGCGCCTACTACGACCCCGATTCGGTCCTTCCCTTCCTCGCCGGGCTCATCTCGTTCGCCGTCTTTATGATGGGCTCGTTCGTATGGTTCTTCCCGTACGACAGGCTCATGGCCGGCAGAGGAGCGGTCGTCGGACTGACGGTCTCGACGGTGGGCTTTTTCCTTTTCACCGCGGCCAGATTCGACACGCAGGGCGTGAGCGCGGTCTGTGTGGCCGGCTACGCCGTATGCGCAATGGTGGCGTCGAACCAGTTCAACGTCGGCAAGTCCTATCACGGGATCGTCACCACCTCATTCACCAACCGTGCGCGCGGATACAATCTCCTGCTCGTGGGCGGGCTCACAGTCTCGTTCGCGCTGCTGTCGGGCGTGCTCTACATCCTCTTCTCCGGACTTGCCACGCTCATTCGCCTCGTCTTTGCCGCGATGATCGCCTCCGCCGCATCGCGCGGGGGATCGGACGCCGGGTATATCGAGGAGCCTCCCGACGAGGAGGTCGAGAGGTCGTCGATCTACGAGTACATCTTCGGCAAGGCCGAGCCGAAGGCGACCCCCGAATACTGGTATCTCATAATTTTTGCCGTGTTCGCGGTGCTGGCAATAACGTATGTCCTGCTCTCGCGCACCGATTTCATGAAGAGGCTCGTCTCCTCAGTCGTCAGGTTCTTCACATTCATTTTCGAGGCCCTTTTCCGGCCGATCGCCGACTTCTTCTCGAGGGGGACCCCCTCCGATTATTTCTTCCTCAGCTACTCTGACGAGGAGGAAAAGCTCACAGAGGAGGACGAGAGGCGGATAAGAAGCCGCCGGACGCCGGAGAAACCAAGGAGGAACTGGCACGAGTTCTCATCCGAACTCGCGTCGAGAAAGACGGGGAGGGAGAAATTCCGCTTCGCATACTCGCAGCTGGCTTCGCTGCTTTCGGAAGCCGGACACGCGAAAAGATCGGACACCCCGAGGGAGATCGGGGAAAAACTCAAGTCGAGGAGCTCCCGGGAGGACCCGAGGACCGTCGACGCCGTGACGAAATGCTTCGAGGAGGTCGAATTCGGCGGCAGGGCTGAAGTCACGCCAGAATCCCTCGACGCCGTCTGCGAAATGGTGAAGAAAAACATCTGACGCGGGCCGCCGCCCCGGTCTTTTGGAATTGAAATCTTCCGCGGCGCCCCGCCGCGGATATTATAATTTTATTGCAGAAACAAGGTCAACAGATGAAAAAACTCGCACGCTACCTGAAGCCCTACCGGCTTCTGGCGA
>CADCPG010000173.1 GCA_902803255.1 uncultured Ruminococcus sp.
AAAAGACTTCCGGACGACCTCTTCGCGCCCGAATTCTCGCGTCTCGGGCTCTGCCCCGAGGAGCGTATGACGCGAAGGTTCGAATACATGGCGTCACACGAAACGCCGGTCATACTCCCGGGCGAGCTCATAACGATGTCCCGCACGCTCGCGAACATCCCCGACTGCTTCACGGCGCCGGAATGGGAGGAGATCCGCCGGGATCACTTCGTGCACGAGCTTGGATACGGCTCGAACGTCTGCATCGACTGGCAGGGCGTGCTGGAGCGCGGCCTGCTCGACTACCGGAGATCGGCCGACGGATACGGCAGGCGCATGATCGACGCCCTGCTCGACCTCTGCCGCCGCTATTCCGCGGCCGCGCGCGCCGCCGGCAGGGACGACATCGCCGACGTGCTGGACCGCGTGCCTGCCTATCCCGCCACGACGTTCAGAGAGGCGCTTCAGAGCTTCCGCGCGGTGCACTTCGCGCTCTGGCTCGAGGGCAACTACCACAACACCTGCGGCAGATTCGATAAATACGCGTCGAAATTCCTGGAGCGCGACATCGCCGAAGGCAGGCTGGACCGGGCGTCCGCTCTTGAGCTCACAGAGGACTTCTTCCTCTCATTCAACAAGGACAGCGACCTCTATCCCGGCGTCCAGCAGGGCGACAACGGACAGAGCATGATGCTCGGCGGCACCGACGGAAGCGGCAGGCCCGTCTTCGGCATGCTGTCCGAGCTCTGTCTCGAAGCGGCCGGCGCGAACATGATGACCGACCCGAAGATAAACATACGCGTATCGTCCGAAACACCCGACGACGTCTACCTGAAGGGCAGCCGGCTCACCGTCGCCGGTCTCGGGTTCCCGCAGTATTCGAACGACGACGTCGTCATCCCGGGTCTCATAAAGAAGGGATACTCTCCCGCCGACGCCGCCGACTATACCGTCGCCGCCTGCTGGGAGTTCATAATCCCCAAATACGGCGAGGACATCTGCAATATAGGTGCCCTCTCGTTCCCGAAGGCGGTGAACGATGCGATAAGAAGGCCGGGCGCTGACTCTGACTTCAGCGCCTTAATGAAGGCGGTAAAGCAGGAAATAAAGGCGCAGGCTGATAGTATATGTGACGGCATACGTGACATTTTCTTCGTTCCCTCCCCCTTCCGCCGCCTCTTCCTCGAGCCGAGATACCGCAATTTCGGCATACACGGTACGGGCATCGCGACTGCCGCCGACTCGCTCGCGGCGATAAACGAACTGGTCTTCGGGAGCCGTGAGCTCACGCTCGCCGAACTCACCGAAGCCGTCGATACCGACTTCGAGGGGAAGAACGCGCTGTTGAACAGGCTGCGCACCGGGATGCCGAAAATGGGGCAGGACAACGACGCCGTCGATAAGATCGCGGGTGAGCTGCTCGACGCCTTTTCGTCGAGCCTCCGCGGAAAGGTCAACTGCTACGGCGGATGCTTCAGGGCGGGGACCGGCACCGCGATGTTCTACCTGTCTCACGCCGACGCGCTTCCGGCGTCGCCCGACGGCCGCCGCAAAGGCGAACCCTTCGGAACCAACTTTTCGCCCAGCCTCTTCGCGCGCATCCCCGGCCCCTTCTCGGTGATATCGTCGTTCACCAAGCACGATCTCACGGATACCGTCAACGGCGGCCCGCTGACTCTCGAGTTCGCGGCGTCGTCCTTCGGCGATGAAGAGAGCCTGTGCAAGCTCGCGATGCTCGTGCGCGAATTCGTGAGGTCGCGCGGACACCAGCTGCAGCTCAACGCGGTCAGCTCCGAGCGTCTCCGCGACGCTCAGTTGCACCCAGAGCTCTACCCGTACCTCATCGTCCGCATCTGGGGATGGAGCGCGTACTTCGTCGAGCTCGACAGGAGATACCAGGACCACGTCATAGCGAGGCAGGAGTATTCGGTATGACCGGACGGATCTTCGACATAAAGGAGTTCTCGGTCCACGACGGCCCCGGAGCCCGGGTCACCGTCTTCATGAAGGGCTGCCGCATGCGCTGCCTGTGGTGCCACAATCCCGAGGGCCAGAGCACGGAGAAGGAGATCATGCACAAGCTGTCGCAGTGCGACGGCTGCGGTCTGTGCACGAGGAACAACCGCACTCCCTACCCCCGCGATCCCGGAGCCTGCCCGCGCGGGCTGATCACACTGTGCGGCGAAGACGTGACCGAAGAGGACCTGGCGGAAAGGCTGCTCCGCTACGCGCCGAGGCTCGAACGCATGGGCGGCGGCGTGACCTTCAGCGGCGGCGACCCGATCGTCCAGGCGGAGTTCGTCGCGAGGGTGTCGCGCAGACTGAGAGACAGCGGAGTCCACACCGCTGCCGAGACGTCGCTCTGCGGGAGTGCCGAAGAGGCCGTCCTGCTCGCGGAAAACACCGACCTCATGATCGTCGATCTGAAACTCGCCGACAGCGCCCTGCACGAGAGATACACCGGCATGCCGAACGGAATGATATTAGACAACATAAGACTGCTGAAGGAGCGCGGGACCTGTATCCTGTTCCGCACCCCGCTCATACCCGGGATCACCGACGGCGCGGAGAACCTGCGCGCGCTCGCGGAGGTCGCCGGCGGACAACCGTGGGAAAAGCTCGCGTACAACCGCCTCGCCGGCGCGAAATACGCGATGCTGGGCAGGAAATTCGACGAAAAAGGAGAGATCGGAGCGATATGAACAGGATCACGGTCGTAGTACCCGAGGTCATATCCCGGATAGCGCCGGAGATATACGGACACTTCAGCGAGCATATCGGCGGAGTGTTCTACGGCGGCCTCCGGGTCGGAAAAGACTCGGATATACCCAACATAAAAGGCTTCCGTGCCGACGCCGTCGAAATGCTGAGAAAGCTCCGCCCGCCGGTGCTGCGCTGGCCCGGCGGCTGCTTTGCCGAGACATACGCATGGCGCGACGGTATAGGCGACGTCCGTCCTGTGAGAAAGAACTGGTGGTACCCGCACGACGGCCGTCTCGAAACGAACGAAGTCGGTACGCACGAGTTCATCGACCTTTGCGAGGCGATCGGCGCGAAACCGTATTTCGCGGTGAACGTGACGTCGGCGACGCCGATGGATGCGCGGGACTGGATGGACTACTGCCTGTCGCCGCGCGGCAGCACGACGCTCTCGCTCGAGCGTGAGAAAAACGGGAGAGCCGAGCCCTTCGACATCCCATACTGGGGCGTCGGAAACGAAAACTGGGGCGGAGGCGGCAATATGACCGCGGATTTCTACGCCTCGGAATACAGGCGCTTCGCCACCGTCATGGACAACGTCTCGAGAGCCCCGAAGCCCGACGGACGCGGCGTCACTCTGATAGCGGGCGGCGCCAACGGGACCGACTACGCCTGGACCCGCGGCCTTTCATCGTCGCTGGCGGCGTCGGGAGCGCCCGCCGGAGGCATGAGTTTCCACTACTACACCGGAACGAAATACAGCTGCTTCGACATGTCGCGCGACGCCTGGAACTCGATGATCGACCGGGCCGCCGGCATCGAGGAGGCCGTCGTCCGCCACTATGCGATAATACGCGGCTACGGCCTCGACCGGAAGATGCCGCGTCCGCTCGTGATCGACGAATGGGGCTGCTGGTATCCCGGCGGATCGGGCCCCAGTGCCGGCGCCAACCTCTTCGAGCAGCAGTCGACGGTGCGCGACGCCGTCATAACGGCTCTGACGCTCAACATATTCAACCGGCACGCCGACAAGATCATGATGGCGAACGTCGCGCAGATCTGCAACAATCTGCACTGCATGCTGCTCATCGACGGCGGAAAATGCGTCGCGACGCCCTCTTACCACGTTTTCGACATGTACAAGGAGCATCAGGGCGCGAACTCTCTTCGCGTGCTGACCGACTGCGACGACGGCGCGAGGCTTTCGGTATCGGCGTCGGAGAAGGACGGCGGGAGGATACTGCTCACCGTCGCCAACCTCTCGCCCGAGACCGACGCGGAAGCACGGCTCGACCTGCTCGGCGTCGGCGGATACGGCGTGGAGAGCGCGTATGTCCTGTGCTCCGGCGACGCGGCGGACTGCAACACCGCCGAACACCCGGACAGAGTCTCGCCGCGGAAGGCCGAAGCGGAAGCGGGAAAGCCTCTCCTCTTCCCGAAGGCGTCCGTCACCGCGGTAACGCTTCGCACCGAGTAAATTGCGCGGAATTCCCCAAATAACTATGCTCTGCGCGCGCCGTGACCGACATTACGGCGCGGAAAGGAAAAAACATGGCAAAACTGAAGACAGGCGTATTCGGGTGCAGACGCGGAGGAAACTACGTATCCCTTATGGCATCGAGGCCCGATGACATCGAAGTCGTCGCTCTCTGCGACAGGGAAATCGAGAAGCTGGGAGCAAAAGACACGGTACCGGACGCCAGATGCTTCACCGATTTCGACGAATTTCTGACATGGGGCAGGGAGAACGGGATGCAGGCCGTCTTTCTCGCCAACTACTTCCATCAGCACGCCCCTTTCGCGATAAAATGCATGGAGGCCGGGATGGACGTCGTAAGCGAATGCACGTCCGCGTCCACCCTCAGGGAATGCGTTGAACTCGTCGAGTGCGTCGAGCGCACCGGCAGAAAGTATATGATCGCCGAGAACTATCCCTTTTCGACGCGGAACCTTGAGATGAAGCGCATCGTGGATTCCGGTGCGCTGGGATCGGTCCTGTATGCGCAGGGAGAATACAACCACGGCGGAACAGGCGATTCGGTGCGAAACGACGCTCAGGGAGAATTCCACTGGAGAGCATGGCTCCCCAAGACATACTACAACACGCACGCGCTCGGGCCGCTCATGTACATGACGGATTCCATGCCGCTGTACGTTTCCGCAAGAGCGGCCCATTCGGATTACCTGTACGCTTACAGGGAATACCGTCACGCCTACGACGGCGCCGCATACATGTTCTGCGAGATGGACAACGGGATGGTGGCGGTCTGCACCGGATGCACCGCGGCGGCTTCCGACTACAGCCGGTACCGCATAGTCGGCGACGACGCGGGCATCGAGGGCGGAGGACATACCGAAGGCGTGCGCATGTTCTGGCACACCTATACGAAACCCGCGAACGAAGAAGAAAGGATCAAGCACATCACGCCCGACCTCGCCTCGATGGGTGAAAAGGCGGCCAGAGCCGCCGGCTCGGGACACGGCGGAGGAGACTGGTGGATCGTCGACAATATGCTGGAGTATTTCGTCAACGGCGTCGAGCCCTTCTTCAACGTTTACAGAGGAGTCGCCATGTCGGCGGTCGCGATCCTCGGATGGAAGAGCTGCCTCAACCACGGCGAGAACTTCCGCATCCCCAACTTCCGCAGTCTGAAGGAGAGAGATCTCGTCAGAGACGACGATCTCACTCCCTTCCCGGGCGACAACGGCGAACCTCACACTATGCCCTCTTCAGTACCTTTTTCCGACAGGCCGTACAAAAAAGGCTGCCCTGATAAAATAAACCGCTGAGCGGAAAAAGACGTGCGCGGAAAGACGCAGAAAAAGCAAAAGAAAACAAAAGGAGCCTCGATCACCCGGGGCTCCTTT
>CADCPG010000174.1 GCA_902803255.1 uncultured Ruminococcus sp.
GGCAGAGCCCTCAGTCCCTGATGCCGGGAGTTTCCCCGGGCTCTCCTCCTTCTCCGTCGATCACGGAGGTGATAAAGACGTCGGTCTCCTTTCTGCCCCTTGCGGCAGACCATATGCCGGCACCGGCGAGAGCCGCGGCGAACGCCGCCCCCGCCGATATGGCGGGAATCGCCTCCCCGCCGGAAAACCGTCCGGCGATGAAATAGGCCGCGATCGCGAGCGCTATGGGCAGTATGAATATCACCGCACCGTATGTCAGCATCCTGCGCGAATCGGACGAGATCTCGACCGTGTCTCCGGTCTTCGCTCCGGCGTCGTTCCTCGCGCGGCAGGTCATCTTTCCGCCCGCCCCGAGCAGACTGCAGGCCGCGCATCCTTCTGCGGAGCGGTGGCAGCCCTCGCAGGCCGACTTGCGCTCGGTCATGACCGTCGCGTATCTCCCGTCAGTCGAGACCACCTTAGCTCTTCCGGTCATATCATTCCCCCGGTGCGTCGGTTTCTTCGGGAGTCGTCTCTTCCGGAGGCTGCTCCGTCGAGGCGGGCGGCTCGGTCACGGGTTCGGTGACGACGGGAGCCGGCACGACATAGACCGTGATCTTTTCGGGGGCATCCCTGAACTCGAGTCCCGACGGCAGAGTGAGCGAGGAGACATCCACCGTGATCTCGGAAGGCGATTCCTTCCCGACGGTCACGACGCTGAGCCTCGTCATCGACGACACCGTCTGAGGATCTCCCGCCACCTTCAGAGTCTGAGGAGATATCCTCACAGACTGGATGTCGGAGGCGTCGGTCCCGGTGTCGAGAGTGTATGTCAGCCGCAGCTCGGCCGTCATGATCACCGACACTTCGATGTCTATCTGGGTCACGTCGGAGGTCACGAACTTGCTGCTGACCTCGGCGCCCGAGGCGTCGAGGAAGACGAGCCCGGCGTTGTGCACGAAGCTCGACGTCACCCACTGCGAGTTGAGGTCGACTTTCGCGGAGGCCTCGGCGATCCGCCCGACCACCGCCGCGGGTCCCGTCACGCTGACGCTTCCGGTCTTGGGGACGGCGGCGCCGAACTCATAGTTGCTGGCCATCGAGTAAGAGGATATGTCGACGCTCACCGGCACTTCCTTCGTTATCTTGACATCGGTGTATACCGTGATCGAAGACGGCGAGAACGACACGAGCGACACCGTCTCCGGCACGCTGACCTTGACAGGCACGTCGACCCTTCCGGCCTCGCGGATCCCGCTGACGTCTATGTAGGCTATGAAATCGGATGTCTCAATCCCCGAGATGTCCTGTCTCGTTCCGCTGACGGTTATGCTGACCATTCCCTCGGACTGGTCGTAGATCGAGATGTCCGACATCGACGTCAGCTCGTCGGTCCCTTCGACCTTGATGTCGATCATGGTGAAGGTCTTCTCGTAGTCATCGGTGGAGATGTTTACGACATATATCCAGAGGATAAATGCGATAAGCAGGCAGAAGAGCCGGGGAAAGAGCATTATCTTTCCGCAGAACCCGTTTTTCCCTTTCTTCTTCCCGGACGCGCCTCCGGCCCCGGGGATGACGTTCTCACTTCTCATCCTCTCCGCCCTCCTTTCCGGTCTTCTTCCTTCTGCCGAAGAGCCCGCGGTTCGAAGTCACCGATTCCGCGGGCACGAGCAGGCGGGTCAGTTCCTGCTTGAGCGAGCTGAAGTTGAAGTTCCGCCGCAGGCTGCCTCCCTCGGCCACCGAGACCGTACCGGTCTCCTCCGAGACGACGATCACGACGGCGTCGCTCATCTCGGATAGTCCGAGTGCGGCGCGGTGACGCGTCCCCAGGTCCTTGTTGATGTCGGCCGCCGACAGCGGCAGATAGCATCCGGCGGCATGTATCCTGCCGTTCCTGATTATGACCGCGCCGTCGTGCAGCGGGGCCTTGTTGAAAAATATGTTCCTGATCATCATCGGCTCAAGGTCTGCGTTCACGATGACGCCCTGTGTCAGGTATTCGCCGAGCTTCGTCTCGCGCTCGATGACGATGAGGGCGCCGGTCTTCGTCGACGACAGGGCGTCGGCCGCGGTGCAGATCTTCTCGATGTTCGTAGCGGTCTCGCCGTGCGACGCGCCGTTGCCGACCGAACGGAGGCCCCTGATGGGCGTCGTCCCGACCTTCTCGAGCGCCGCCCGGAGGTCGGACTGAAATATGATGATGATCGCGATGATGCCGACCTGATAGAAGTTCTGCAGGATGAACTTCACCGCGCGCATGTTTATGATGATACTGAGCACTAGGGCGGCCGAAACGAACAGCAGGCCTATCGCGAGCTTCGCCGCGCGTCTTTCCCTTATGAACTTGTAGACATAAAACAGCGCGAACGCCAGCAGAAGTATGTCGAGAACGTCAACGAAGTTCATCTCCTTCACGGCGTTCCAGACATATTTTTCAAAGAGATCGGTAAAAGACCCCCACAATGCCGACAGTTTTTCTGCCATGACAATCCTCCGATGCCTGCCGGGCGGACCCCGGAAACGAGTTTTTGCCTAAAGCTATGTATAGATATTATATTATACCATACCTCAGCCGAATATTCAACATAAAATTCACTCCCGGATACATAAATAAACCTCCGGGGCGAAGCGGCAGCGGCTTCGCCCCGGAGGGATCGGTCAGAGACCCGAAAAACGGACGCCGGTCCGCCGGACAGAACTGTTTCCGGCGGAACGCGCTCAAGGATTTGCACCCGGTGCCGGTTTTCCGGCGCGGTCCGGAACTGAAAAAAAGAATTCGGCACTTGCAAATGAGACTGAAAAATTATATAATATAGTGTAAGGGCGGCGGCAGGCCGTTCCGCAGTTCATCCGACGAGCCAGCGCTCCCTGTAGAAGAGATACTGCTGAGCCACTCCGGCGTAGGGTCCCAGCGCCCCGGCGTCGAAACCGCCCGGGAAATATTTCCCGATGACCTTTTTTATCCAGACGTCGACCGGGAACGAGTCGAGCCTTCCGAAACCGAACAGCAGCACGCAGGCCGCGACCTTAGGACCTACGCCGCGCAGCTTCTGAAGGACAGCCGACGCGTCGGCTGTGTTCCCGCAGGCGGCGACGTCTGCGAGCGACGGCCCCCTCCCCGGAAGCTGAGCTTCAGCGGCGCCGCAGATGTATCCTGCCCGGAAGCCCGTCTTCATCTCCCGCAGACGCTCTTCGCCCAGGCGGCATACCGCCGCCGGCACCGGGAAGGAATACTCTCTCTCCGACGCCCCGCGGGCAGTCATTCCGTCGCAGACGGCGGGCTCCCCCGCCTCTCTGCTCAGCGCCGATACGAGAGACTTGATCCTCGGGATGTTGTTGTTCTGGGAGATGATGAATGAACACAACGTCTCCCAGGGCTCCTGACGTAGTATCCGGATCCCTCTTCCCTTTTCGACTGCGTCGCGCAGCTCCGGCTTATCCGAGCGCGACAGCAGGTCTTCGTCGATCCTCCCGTATTCGCGGTCAAGGTCGAAATAGCGTCTGAAGAAGCCCTCGAATTCCTCCTCTCCCACGTTGTACAGATACACGGTGTCGCCGTCCTGTCCGACAGATATGTACCGGCCTCGGACGACCCCTCCCCATTCGGCTCCGTGCTGGCTGCCTTCTATCCTGTCGAACCTGAAGGTCTGGCCGCAGTCGAAAATCTTCGACACGTCAAAATTCAGCGTGCCGTCGAGCCTTGTTACGCTCACGCCGCCGTCCCTGTAAAAAACCGACGAACGGTAGTCCATCGAAACACCTCCGCCGCTGCGCGGCAAAATAAACTTTCACCGTCCCGCCGGTAAGCCGGGACGCGACAAAAAACATGGAACAGATCTACACTATACCGATCAAGGAGCACTTCCGCGCCGCCGGGGCGGATCCGTCATGCGGCTGCCCGCTCTGCTCTCTCTACCGTATGCTCGAGGAGAACGAACTCGATCTGATCCTCGGCGCCTCCATGATGGAGCCCGACGTGAGGATAAAGACCAACCGCCAGGGATTCTGCGACATACACAGCCGCATCATGCTCGGCAGAAAGAACCGGCTCGGTATGGCTCTCACTCTCGAGAGCCACCTGAACGAACTCCGGAGCGACGTGAAGGATCTTCCGCTGCTCGTGCCCGGCTCCCAGGCCCGTCACCGTGTCAGCGAGCTCGAATCAAGCTGCTACGTGTGCGGCAGGATAGCCGGAAACTTTACCCATCTGCTCGAGAACCTCATATACATCTGGTCTGTCGACGCCGAATTCCGCGACCTCTTCCTGAAGCAGCCTTATTTCTGCCTGCCTCACTGGAACGCGATGCTGAAGACGGCTCTCGCGAGGCTGCCGAAGAAGCCATACAGAGACTTCTCGCACGCAGCCGGGCAGGTCGTTCTCCCCTATTTCGACTCCCTGAGGGAGGACGTGTCCTGGTTCTGCCGCAAATTCGATTACAGATACGCCGACGAACCCTGGGGGAACTCGAAGGACTCGGTAGAGCGCGCGGTCAAATTTCTCAGAGGAGACATCCACGTAAAATGATCGACCTGCTCTCTCTTCACAAGCAGTTCATACTGACTCACCTGCGCCCGGGCGACGTCTGCGCCGACTTCACGATGGGAAACGGGCACGACACCGAATTCCTCTCGAAGACCGTAGGTCCCGGCGGACACGTGTACGCCTTCGACATCCAGCCCTCCGCCGTTGAATCGACGAGAGCCAGGCTCGAGGCCTCGGGCTGCCCGGAGAACTACACGCTGATCCTCGCCTCCCACCATCTGGCGGCGGAGTACATCAAGGTCCCGATCAGGGCGGGGATGTTCAACCTCGGCTGGCTTCCCGGCGGAGACAAGAGCATAACGACGATGCGTGAGACGACGCTGCCCGCGGTCGCGGCCGCGGTGTCGCTCATGGACCGCGACGCCGTACTGACCGTCGCGGTATACCCCGGACATCCCGAGGGCGACGCCGAGGGCGTGATGCTTGAGGAGTACTTCTCGGGGCTGTCGAGGCATACGTACTGCGCTACGAAAGTGAAGATAGTGAACTCACCTTCGTCGCCATACTTTTTCCTTATAGAAAGCAAGTAAACGGAGCATAAAATGGCACAAAAGGATCCGGACGTAAAAACCGAAGTCGCTAGGTCATATGAAGGCAGGGTCGGTCCGGATACCGGGGCGGGCGTCGGGAAAGACGTGCTGTCCGCCATCGAGGCGACCGAGCTGGTGCGCTCGCGCCGGGCGTCGGCCGGAACGCCGCCGAAAGATCCGGCAGCGCCGTCTGTAGCGGCAGAAAGTCCGGCATCACGGCGCCCCGGCCCGGGTGATATATCAGGTTCCCCGGACCGCCGGAACAGCCGCGCAGCGGCCCCGCGGAGAGAAGATATTACGCCCGGCGGCCGCCCGGCGAACGGGCGGAACACAGCTTCAGA
>CADCPG010000175.1 GCA_902803255.1 uncultured Ruminococcus sp.
CGTGAAGAGAATCGTTCATTTCAAAAACCCCAACCTTTTTTATTGATGAGCCAAAGCGCACCTTTTATAATATTATTATACATCACGCGGGCACTTCATTGCAAGCCTTTTTTTGTCAGTGAAGGGATAAAAGCTAGATCAGTCCGAGAGTCCGGAGAATGAAGCTCCCGGCGAAAAGAGTGAATACCGAAAAGATCGTGGTGAGCAGCATCACCTGCCCGGCCAGCTCGTGGTCGCTCTTCATGTTCTTGGCCATGATGTAGCTCGAGACCGCCGCCGGAGTGCCGAAAATGATGAAGGCGACCGCGAGTTCGGCGCCGCGGAATCCGAAGAGGCAGGCGAGTGCCACCCCGGCCGCAGGCTGGAAGACCGTCTTCACCGCCGTTATCACCGCGGCGAGCTTTATGTTGCCGGCCAGCGACTTGAACGAGAATCCGGCTCCGAGGCTGATGAGCGACAGGCCGGTCGTGCACTGGGACAGGTATCCGAGCGACTTGTCGGCGATCTCCGGCAGCCTTATACCGAAGAACATGAACGGCAGTCCGGCCGCGACGGCTATGATGAGCGGGTTCTTCACCGTCTCGAGCAGCGCCCTCCCGAAGTCCTTCGCGCCGAAGCGCCTGTTCGCGTCACCGTTCTCGTCCTCGCCGGGCATGAACACGGCGAGCACCGAGACGGCGAGGATGTTGTAAATGAGCACGACGAACGGCATGACGACGGCGTACGCGGCGAGCGCGGCCGTCTTCATCTCGCCGTCCCTGAACATGTTCTCCATCAGCACGGTGCCGAGGATCGCGACGTTCGAGCGGAACATGCCCTGCACCGCCGCTCCGCGCTGCCTCATCTGCTTTATCGCTGCAATCGATATGCCCGAATACAGCGCGGCGAATCCAACGATCGCCAGCACGATGAAAAGAGTCAGTCTGAAGTATGATGTGCCCTCGGAGAGCTCGCACCCCGCCACCTGGAGAAAGATCATGCAGGGCAGCGAGACCTTGAACACGAACTTGTCGGCGCCGGCGTAGAAGGCCTCGCCGAACAGTTTGATCTTTCCGAGGAAAATCCCGACGCCGGTCAGTATGACCATCGGCAGGACTGTCTTGAGGCTGAGGATCAGATTATCTGCCATTTGACTCCTCCGCGGCCGCGTCGCGGCCTCCTTCAGCGAGTTTACGGAAACGTTCGAAGGCTTCGTCGCCGTACCCTTCTCCCTTCGACGGGAGATATGTCTTTACGCCGAAAGAGCGTCGTACGACCTCCCGCGCCTCGGATATGCCTCCGATCTCGCCCAGAGCGGTAAGCTGCATGAGGATGTTCCCGACGGCCGTCGCCTCCGACGGCCCCGCTATGACCGACATCCCCGTCACGTCGGCGGTGAGCCGGCAGAGCGTCTCGTCCTTCGAGCCGCCGCCGACTATGTTGATCGCGCCGGGCTGCGTTCCGCAGAGCGACGCCGCCGCGTTCGCGGTGTATCTGTATCTCATCGCGAGAGAGTCGAATATCACCCTGACCGTCTCGCCCGGCGTCCGCGGCACACGCTGGCCCGTGCGGGCGCAGAAAGAGGCTATCCTCGACGGCATGTCGCCGGGAGGCGAGAAGACGGGGGCGTCGGGATCAATGAGCGACCCGAAAGGCGGCGCCTCAGCCGCCGCGGAGGACAGGCTGTCGAAAGAGGCGTCGATGCCGGCCTCGGCAAAAGCGCGCCTCGACTCCTGGAGGAGCCACAGGCCCATTATGTTCTTGAGGAACCGCACGGTGCCGCCGGCTCCGCCCTCGTTCGTCCAGTTCTCTTTTTCGCTCTCCCGGGTGATCAGCGGAGCCCGCAGCTCGGTCCCGAGCAGCGACCAGGTACCCGAACTGATATACAGGAACTCTCCCGCCGCCCTGTCGGTGGGCACCGAGAGCACGGCCGAGGCGGTGTCGTGAGACGCGACGTTTATGATCCTGATCCCGCGGAACCGCTCTCCTCTCGCTCTGCCGAGCAGATTCCCCGGCTGCACGAGCGGCGCGAACATCTCCCTGCCGATGCCCAGCGCCCCCAGCACTTCGGGCGAGAAGTCGCGCGTACGTGCGTCGAGCAGCGCTCCGGTCGAGGCGATCGTGTATTCGCAGGCCTGCTCGCCGGTGAGAAAA
>CADCPG010000176.1 GCA_902803255.1 uncultured Ruminococcus sp.
CCTTGAACGAAACCTGATTTCGACGTCATAACAGGCGCAAAAAGAGCCGTCAAGACGCGTGCGTCGAATTGTGCGGTATTGCCTTAAGTTTTGTACTTTTCCGGCAGCGCTTCGCATGCCGTGATGTCCGGTCTTCCGGGCGGCACAGGGCGCGACTCCGCGGCGGATCACCTGTTCCAGATAAGTTTGCTCAGGTAGCTTATGTTCTTCTGTCTGTTTATGCTTATAATTGCCTTGCCGTAGTAGTATCCGTAGTTCCAGCTTCCGGTGCAGGGGATCCTGTCAGACGTGATTTTAAGTCCGCTGCCGTAGGAGAGCACCGATCTAGCGACCGAAATGATGTAGGAGAGCGGGATGTTGGTGCGCACGTAGGCGAAGCCGTAGGTTACGATGTCGAGGATCTCCGACACCGACTTCTTCGCGATCAGCTGCGAGTAGAGCGACGTCAGCACGTTCCGCTGCCTGTCGGTCCGGGTAAAGTCGCCGTTGTCCATGTGGCGGAGCGACATGTAGTTCTTCGCCTGAGCCCCGTTCAGATGGAAGGTCCCGTTCCCGTTCGAAACGACGCCCGTCCCGAGCTCGGCGTACTCCTCCGGAGTCAGCTTGATGTCGACGCCGCCGCATTTGTCGATGAGATTTATAACTCCCGAGAAGTTGATCGCGGCGTATTTCTGTATGTCGAGTCCGAAGTAGTCGTTGATGGTGTTGATGCACAGCGCCGCGCCTCCGAATGCGTAGGCGGCGTTGAGGCGGTTGTAACCGTGGCCGCTGATCGGGACCAGTATGTCGCGCAGGAGCGACACGAGCTTGACCTCTCCCGTGCTCTTGTTGTACGACATCACTATCATGCAGTCGGACCGCCCGGAGAACGAATTCGCGTCGCGGGTGTCGAGACCGATGAGCAGTATGTTCTCGATGTTCGGGTCTTTCTGCTTTACGTAGTATATGCCGGTCGACGCCACCTCGTGAGGCTCGCCGGTGGTCTGCGGGGCGGTGGGCTCGGGCTTCGTCGTGACCGCGGGTTTCTTCGTGGTCTCGGCGGGTGCCTTGGTGGTGGTCGGCGGAGCCTTAGTGGTGACCGGAGGGGCCTTAGAGGTGACTGGATCCACCGCTGAGGAGGGACTGTGAGTATCGACCGGGACTCCGGCGGTTTCGGTCACGGGGTCGGTCGGAGGCGTCGCGGGTTCTGTTCCGGTCGCGTTTCCCGGATCGACGGGCACGGGTGCGGACGTCGCGTCGGGATCGAAGAAGGTGCCGGTGTAGTCTTCGCCCCACGGGTCATCGGGGTCGTACGTCCAGTCCGTCGGATCGACGGTCACGAGACCTTCGTCGGGGCCGTCGGGGACGGTGTATTCATCCGGCCGGGTGATGATCGATATCTCGTCGAGACTGTTCCGGTAGGCCCGGAGCACAGGCGTGATCACGGCGCCCGCCGCGACGACCAGCCCCAGCAGGACCGCCACCACGCCGGCGAGTATGAAGAAGCCGGTCTTCTTTTTTTTCTTTTTCGCTCCCGCGTCAGCGGCGGAGCCCGCCGCGGCAGGGGGATTTGTTTTTTTGTTGTTGTCTTCCATGTCTGTTTTATCGGGGAGGCCGCGTCTGATCTTCGGGGCCCCTTTGCGCTGTTTTCTTTGTTTCCCTGTCCGGTTCCGGAAATGTCATTCAGCGGAAAAGACTTCCGAAGGAACGTCTGACTTGCGAAGCAACGTCTGACTTGCAAAGCAACGTCTGACTGCCGAAGGAATTACCGACTTGCACAGCAAGGCGCCTTTCCGCTGCAACATTATTATATCACGAAAACTGCGAATTGTAAAGCGAAGCGTAAAATCCTCCCGCGGCCATGAGCTCCTCGTGCGTCCCTCTCTCGGTGACGCGTCCTCCGTCGACGACCAGTATCACGTCGGCGTTCTGCACCGTCGAGAGCCTGTGCGCGATGACGAAGCAGGTCCGCCCCTCCATAAGCTTCTCCATGGCGTCGCGTATCTGTATCTCCGTCCTCGAGTCGACGTTCGACGTCGCCTCGTCGAGTATCAGCATCGGAGACCTGGCCAGCATTGCCCGGGCGATGGTGATCAGCTGCTTCTGGCCCTTCGATATGCTCACGCCGTTGTCGCTCATGACGGTGTCGTATCCCTGAGGCAGCGTCCGGATGAAAGCGTCGATCCTGGCGGCCCGCGCGGCCTCCTCTATCTCCTCTCTCGTCGCCCCTTCCCTGCCGTAGGCTATGTTCTCGGCGACGGTGCCGCCGAATAGCCAGGTGTCCTGCAGTACCATCGTATACGACGACCGCAGCGAGTCCCGCGTCACCTGCCTTATCTCGTGTCCGTCGACAGATATCGTTCCGCTGTCGACGTCGTAGAAGCGCATGAGCAGATTGATGACTGTGGTCTTGCCGGCGCCGGTGGGACCGACGATCGCGACCTTCTCGCCCGGCCGCACCTTCAGGTCGAGGCCGTCGATGACGGTCCTTCCAGGGACGTATCCGAAGCTCACTCCGTCGATGTCGACGCGCCCCTCGACGTCACACAGCGTCACGGCGTCTTCTCCGTCGGCCGGCTCGGGAGATTCGTCGAGGATGCGGAAGATCCTCTCGGCCGCGGCAAGGGCCGACTGCAGGTCGGCGATGATATTGGCGAACTCGTTGATCGGACCCGAGAACTTGCGCGAGTACTGAACGAAGGCCGAGACGTCGCCGAGATTGATGAAGAATACCGAAGCCGGGAGCAGATTCCCGGTGACAGACAGCATATAGAAGATGCCGCCGAGCAGGATTATGAGCGAGAGCGAAAGGTTGTTTATGAAATTCACCGTCGGCCCTATGACGGCGCCGTGATAGTCGGCCATGTAATACGCCGAGCACGCCTCGGCGTTCTTGACGTCGAAGCCGCCGGTCACGGCGTCCTCGCTGCCGTACACCCTGACCGTCCGGATGCCCGAGAGCATCTCCTCGGCGTAGCCGTTGAGTTCGCCGAGCTTCGCCGAGCGGGTCCGGAAGAGCGGCCGCACCTTCTTTGCGCGGCGGCGGGTCAGCATGACGGAGATCGGGACGGTCACGGCGAACACCGCGAGCAGCACCGGCGAGATCGTTATCATGAAGAAGAGGCTGCCGACGACGGTGACCGCGCTGGCGCATATCTGAAGGAGGTCGTGCGAGAGCGAGGTGTTGACGGTGTCGACGTCGTACGAGATATGGCTTATGATGTCGCCGGTCTGGTGAGTGTCGAAATAGCCCACCGGCAGCGTCATCAGCTTTTCGAAGAGGTCGTGGCGGAGCCGGTACGTTATCCGCCTTCCCAGCCGCACCAGCACGAGCGCCAGGGCGAACGAGAGGACGGCGGAGCCGAGGTAGCAGACCGCCATGAGCGAGATGTTCTTATACAGTACGGGGAAGTCGACGGCGCCCTGCCCCGGCTTTATGGCGTCGATGGCGCGGCCCGAGAGCTTCGGCGCTATGATGCCGAGCAGATTCGAGGTCAGCATGAGAAGGAATGCCGGGATCACGAGGTCGAGGCAGCGCACGAGATATCCGCCGAGCCGGCGGAGAACCCGCTTTCTCGTAGCCGGATCGAGCTTCTTCGCGGCGGTGCGGTTGTTGGGGTTGTTCTGCATGCGCGGGTTGCCGAGCATGCCCCCTCCGGGTCCTCTATTCAAGGAAAGCACCTCCCATCTGCGAATCGCTGATCTCGCGGTAGAC
>CADCPG010000177.1 GCA_902803255.1 uncultured Ruminococcus sp.
AAAATGGACGAAAACACTGACAGAATCGAAAAACTGCGCGCGCTCGCATCAGACGAGGCGCGGATCGAGATCCTCGAGAGATTCCCCGGGGGGACCTTCCTCTCCCCGCAAGGCGATGTTCTCGAGAACATGCCCCCGTTTACACGCGTCCGACTCATACTCACCCCCTCACCGAGGTCGTACATCGTTTCGGAGATATGGCTCCCCGAGCCCGAAAGATGGAACGGGAGATACCTCGGGACAGGTGTCGGCGGATTTGCCGGAAAGCTGCACTACAAGCGTACAGGCGGCTATCTCAAGCGCGGATACGCCTGCTCCAACACCGATCTCGGGACATCGCGCGGTGAGCACAGCGGCATCGGAAACAGGGACGAGTGGGCGGATTACGGCTGGCGCGCGGCTCATCTGACAGCCGTTTACTCAAAGCGCGCCGTACCTCTGTTTTACGGCAGACCGGCGATAAAGAATTATTACCTCGGATCGTCGACGGCCGGCCAGCAGGCCTTCTCCGAGGCGCAGCGCTTCCCTCTGGACTACGACGGCATATACGCCGGCGTTCCCGCCTTCAACAGGGTCGCGCTCCACACCTTCTTTCTCTGGAACTGGCTCGCCATGCGGGCCCCGGACGGCGGCCCGCTGTTCCGCGAAGACGAACCGCGGATGATCTACGACAGCGCGGTGGCCTTCTTCAAGGAGAACGGAGACCCCGTGAAGAACGATTACTTTGTCAACATCCCCTGGCTCGGCGCAGGCACGGTTCCGCGGTTCATCGCATATCTGAGGGAACACTGCCCGTCGCTTTCGCAGGCGCAGCTCGACGGCCTTTACAGGTACTACTCGGGGCCGGTCGATCCGGTGAGCGGAAAGCGCATCTACTGCGGAGTGCCGATCGGATGCGAGATCACCCCGGGCGGGATAATGCGCTCCTGCGCCGACGTCTGCCAGTATTTCTTCATCTTCATCTGGGCCTTCGGAGCCGATTACAGGCCGGAATACTTCAACTTCGGCACCGACTTTGAGAAGATAAACAGCATCCTCGGTCCCGAAGTCAACGCGATGAACGCCGATCTGTCGGCCTTCGCCGCGAGTGGCGGAAAGATGATAGGCTTTTCGGGCACCGCCGATCCGACGGTCCCCTACCCCGAATCTCTCGATTACTGCGACAGGGCCGCCGCGATCGCCGGAGGATACGACAAGCTCGGTGAGTTCTTCAGGTACTATATTCTCCCCGGACGCACGCACAACGCAGGAGTCGGCGCAGACGACATGTACGACCCGGACGACGAAAAGCGGTCGGTGAACGCGCTCCGCGCTCTCGAAAGATGGGTCGAGGAGGGCGTTGTCCCCGACGGGCTCGTCGCCGTCAGCAAACCCCGGCCCGAAGTCCCCGGGAAGTATCCGTTTGAACGTATGATCTACCCCTACGGTGTCTCGGACAAGTGCCTGTTCAACCGGAACAACCGCCCGACGGGGTGCGAATACGTTTGAGGCGGCCGGGCGGGAACGCCCGACGGGACGCACCGGCCGCGGCGTGCTTTTACGCACAGCTTAAAACAGGTCAAAAAAATATAATAATCGCTCTTCGCGCGAAACCCGGCCGCCCCTTTTTGCAACATATAGGATGAGGACTGAATGTCAGGAGAGTATCATGAGGAGTTCCGACAGCGAAAAAAAGAAGCGCGAGTCCGAGATCATCGACATGTTCTTCCGCCGCGATCCCGGGGCGCTGAAGTCGGTGTCAGACGACTACGGACGCCTCTTCCGCCGGATAGCCTTCAATATCACGTCGAGCGACACGGTCGCCGACGAGGTGGCGAACGACGTCCTGCTCGCGCTCTGGAACGCGATCCCGCCGGCAAGACCGGAGAATCTGGCCGCGTACGGATCGGCGGTAGCGAGGAACATCGCTCTCGGCCGCGTGAGGTCGGAACGCTCACGCGGAAGGCCTGAGGTCGTGGAGGAACTCGACGAGTCCGTCCCCGACGGACTGCCGGATGACGCGGACGGTGAGGTGCTGTCGTGTCTCATCGATAGTTTCCTGAAGAACTGTCCCGGAAGAACAAGGGCCGTGTTCGTCATGAGGTACTTTGAGGAGGAGCCGCTCGAGAGGATCTCCGAAAGGACCGGGATGTCGGCCGGAGCTGTCAAATCGCTGCTTCACAGAACGCGACTGAAGCTGCGCGCATATCTTGAAAGAGAGGGATACGGAATATGAGCGATAAAAAGCGCGGAGACCTGCTCCGCGGAGCAATGAGCGGGTTATCCGAAAAAACCGTGGCGGAGGCATTCGCGTATACTCCCGGAAAGGGAAAGAACAGAAGGAGAGCAAAGATCATCTCCGTCATTCTGGCCGCGGCGCTCCTTCTGACATCGGTTCCGCTGGGGGTGATCATCATAGCAAACAGGAAGAACGCGAACGGTTATCCCGATCCCGAGCCGATCGTGTTCTCGGGCGGAAAATACACCGGAAGCGGAGCCGGGCTGCCCGAGGAGCTGAAGACGGTCAGCATCACCGCCGACGGCACCGACAGCCGCGTGATACCGATCGACGGCTCATTCATAATAGAAACTGCCGGCCCTGCCGGGACCGAAACTCTTGCCGGATACCTGACGATGACCCCTGCGATCGCGACCTCGGTCACGAAGCTTTCGGACAACAGATTCAAAGTCAGCCCGGCGTCGGGCTCGCTCGAGCCGGGACAGATATACAGGATCACCCTCGGCGATCCCGAAAACCCCGCCGCGTCATACGCCTTCCAGACCGAGAACGGGATGAAGGTAAAATCGGTGTTCCCGGCAGACCTCTCGCTCAACGTTCCGCGGGACACCGGGATCGAGGTCGCCTTCACCGATTCGGTCCTGCTTGACGGAAAGAAGGATCCCTTCACCGTCTCACCGGCCGTGAGCGGAAAATTCTCGCTTTATCCCGACGGCAGAACGGTGCTCT
>CADCPG010000178.1 GCA_902803255.1 uncultured Ruminococcus sp.
CCGGCTTGATCACGCAGGGGAAGCCGATCTTTTCGGCGATAAGACCGGGGTCGCCGGTCCTCACGTCGAAGTATATCCCTTCGGGGACTGGGACTCCCGCGCCCGACATCAGTTTTTTCGCTATGTCCTTGTCCATCGACAGCAGGGCGCCGACGTACCCGGTCCCGGTGTAGTGCCGGATCCCGCAGCAGTCGAGCGTTGCCTGGAGCATGCCGTTCTCGCCCATCGCGCCGTGCAGTGCGATGAACACGACGTCGGCGGCCCGGCAGAGCTCGATGATCCCGTCGCCTATGAGCGCCTCACGGCCTCCGGCGGCAGCCTTTACGGCGGCGAGGTCGGGGGCTTTGTTTCCGATTTTGTATACCGGACGCTGCCCGGAGGTGAAGAGCGACTCCGGGTCGGTCCCGGCGGGGATGCCGAAGTAGACGTCGGCGAGGGCGGTCAGGTGTCCGCGCTCCGCCAGAGCGTTCGCTATGAGTGAGCCGGAAGACAGCGAGACTTCGCGCTCGGGGCTGAGGCCTCCGGCAAGTACTGCTATTTTCATGTGGTAGTTCCTATCTCCCTGTGTCTTGTTCGTATGTGCCGGTCAGATGTCGGCGTCTTTCATGTAACGTTTCGCGTTTTCCGCGATGAACTGCTTCCTCGCGGGGAGGTTGTTCCCGAGCAGGGTGTCGAAGATCTCCTCGGTCGCGGCGGGGTCGGACGGGGTCACGGCGATGAGCCGGCGCGTAGCGGGGTTCATCGTCGTCTGCCACATCATCTCGGGCTCGTTCTCGCCGAGTCCCTTCGAGCGCTGGATCGTATACTTTTTATCGCCGAGCTTCTTTAGGATCTCGGTCTTTTCGTTCTCGTTGTAGGCGAAATACGTCTCATCCTTCGAGGTGATCTCAAACAGCGGAGATTCGGCTATGAAGACCTTCTTCTCGCGCAGCAGCGTGGGCAGCAGGCGGTAGAAGAGGGTGAGCAGCAGCGTCCGGATCTGGAAGCCGTCTTCGTCGGCATCGGTGCAGATGATGATCTTGGACCAGCGCAGGGCGCTGCGGTCGAATGTGGCGATGTCGCCCTTCTTTACCTTCACGCTCTTATCGAGTTCGACGCCGCATCCGATGACACGGAGCAGGTCTACTATGATGTCGCTCTCGAAGATCTGCTTGTAGTCGCTCTTCATGCAGTTGAGCGTCTTGCCCCTGACGGGTATGATCGCCTGGAATTCGGCCGCGCGGCCGAGCTTGCACGAAGTCAGCGCCGAGTCGCCCTCGACGATGTAGAGTTCGCGCTGCTCGGGGTCCTTCGACCGGCAGTTGACGAACTTCTCGACCCTGTTCGAGATGTCGAGCGAGCCGGTGAGCTTCTTTTTGATGTCGATCCTGGTCTTTTCGGCGTTCTCGCGGCTGCGCTTGTTGATGATCAGCTGGTTGGCGACGCGGTCGGCGTCGTTCGGATGCTCGATGAAATAGATGTCGAGCTGCTTTTTCAGGAACTCGGTCAGCGACGACTGTATGAACTCGTTGTTGATCGCCTTCTTGGTCTGGTTCTCGTACGACGCGACGGTCGAGTGGCTGCTTATCACTATGACAAGGCTGTCGGTGATGTCGGCGTAGGTCAGTTTCTGCTCGGTCTTGTTGTACTTGCCGGCGGTGCGCAGCAGCTTGTCGAGCGAACTGAGGAAGGCGGACCTGACGGCGCGCTCAGGCGAGCCGCCGTGCTCGAGCCAGGATGAGTTGTGGTAATACTCCTGGATGCCGCCCACTTGCGTGAAGCAGAATGAGATGTCGGCCTCGAGGTCGTAGTCGGCCTTGTCTTCGCGGTCGTGGCCCCTGTCGGTCATATGCAGCCTGTACGGGTCGGTCAGCGACTGCCCGCCCGTCAGCTCCCCGACGTACCCGGAAAGCCCGGTGTCACCGGGGTAGAAGAATTCCTCGGTCAGGAACCTGCCGTTGTCCTGCTCGAGCTTCAGCACGAACTTCACGCCGTAGTTCACGGCTGCCTGACGGTGCAGGACATCGCGGAAATAATCGGCGGGGATGTTGATGTCGGTGAATACCTCGAGGTCGGGCATCCACGAGATCACCGTCCCGGTGCGGGCCTCGCCGCGCGACAGCTCGCGGGTCTCGAGTTCGGTGACGGGGAAGCCCTTCTCGAAGCGGATGAAGGTGTCTGTCTTGCCGTCGAAGGAATCGACGTTCATGTATGTCGAAGCGTACTGCGTGGCGCAGGCTCCGACTCCGTTCGTGCCGAGCGACGTCTTGTACGCCGCCGCGCCCGACGTGTTGTCCATCTTGCCTCCGGCGAAGAGCTCGCAGAAGACGAGCTCCCAGTTCCAGCGGCCCTCCTTGGCGTTGTATCCCAGCGGCACGCCGCGCCCGAAGTCCTCGACCTGCATCGAGTGGTCGGTGTATACGGTGGCGATGATCTCCTTGCCGTACCCCGCGTTGGCTTCGTCGATGGCGTTGGCGAGGATCTCGAAAAAGCCCTGCTTGCATCCCTCGAGGCCGTCGGACCCGAAGACGATGCTGGGGCGTTTCCTGACCCTGTCGGGCCCCTGGAGCATGGTTATGCTCTGGTCGTCGTACCCGCCCTTCGACGGGGAAGGGGAGGGGGAGGGGGAGGAGGATGACGAAGGCATCTTTATTTCTTTCTCTTTTTCTTTCTTTTTCTCTTCGTTCACGGTCTTCTTTTCCGCAGCGGGTCTCTTTGCGGCTCCCGCGGCGGGCTTTTTGGCTTTTACCGCTTCTTTGGTACTGTTTTTGCTTTCTGTCTTCTTCACGTCGTTCTTTTCCCGTACATTATTTGCTCAGTCAGTCATATACACTTTATTATACTATATATCCCGCAAAATATCAACGCTTTTTTCGAAAATATCGCACGAAATTCTAACTGAAACATTAGATGAACTGCTAACTCGCATTGAAATCTAAAAGACTCATTAGAGTTATATCTAATCAGTGCCGAAGCAGGTCTTTTTCGCGTCTTTCCGGAGTGTCATCAGAAAATGAGCGAAAGCATGTAATGTGAGGAACAAAAGGGTGTCGGTTCAACCGACACCCTTCAGATACTCTTCCACATTTCTATACCGTATCCCGTCCACGTCCTGTGTCGCGCCGCGATACAGGACGGTTTTTCTTGTTATCGGCCCGTACCGATGCTCGGTCAAGGCGCACTTTTCCGGGTCGGTAAGATGCCGTGCCTGCTCCGGGACGATCTCGGCGCTGTGCTTGATCTCATAAATCTCGCAGGACGAAGCTGCCGGGTCAAAGACGACCATATCAAACTCACCGACAGCGAATTGCAGGACAAACACCTGTTTTTTCGGGTTCGCCAGCGCGGTTTCCAGCAGCACGATATCCTCCATCATGCGCCCCATGATTTCGCTGCGGATGCGATCCAGTACATAGTTACGCTCC
>CADCPG010000179.1 GCA_902803255.1 uncultured Ruminococcus sp.
GACACTGTTCTACTGTCAGACGCTGCGGCAGACGGCTGAAACAGCGGAGTGGCTGGGCTTCGGTGAAGACGCCCGCCGTTTCAGAGACAGTCTTGAGACATCAAGGCGGGCGCTGTTAGACAAATACTATCACAGAGATACCGGAGTATTCGGCTTCGGAGGGCAGTTCCCGCAGATCTTCGCCCTTGCCGAGGATCTGCTCGACGAAAGAGACAGACCTGCGGCGTTTGCCGCCCTGCTGTCGATGCTAGAAGGCTCGGAATATCACCCGATGGTCGGCATAATGGGACTGCGCCGCCTTTTCGAAGTCCTGTGCCGGTACGGCAGGCAGGACATCGCCTGGCGGGTCATGACGGTGAAGGGATACCCCGGACAGCTCGAGATGCTCACGGGAGACAGAACGACCCTCACCGAGGGTCTCGACGGAAGCGGAAGCGGATGTCACGCCATGTTCGCCTCTCCCGACGCCTTCCTCTACCGCTGCCCCGGGGGCATTACCGTCGACCGTACGGCTCCGGCGCAGATAACCGTTTCTCCATACTGCCCGGAGGATCTTTCCTTCGTTCGCTGCAGCCAGCATATAGCCGAGGGAGAGATCTCGGTCAGCTGGGAGCGCCGCGGGAATGATGTCGTGTTCGATATCTCGGTCCCCGCGGGAGTACGGTCGAAACTTGAACTGAAAGGGACGGATGAACGGTACGAAGAAGAACTGAGCGGCGGGCACAGGAAGGTAACTCTCCGCCGGGGCATCCGTAAAGGAGTGAATAATGGGTCTGATAATTGATATCTACAAGAAGAATTTTCTGCAGCGCTTTGACAAGGACACGGCGATCCCGTATTACAGCGCGGCTGATTTTCCGGGGCTCTCCGGCGATGAGGGCTCGTTCACCAACGCGGCGGGCGTGCAGATCAGGTATTTTACATACTGGTACGACAGATCCGATCCGGACAGACTGATCCTGTTCTGCCCGGGGATGGGGCCGGGGCACACTGCCTATCTCGCGGAGATCGAGACGTTCTGCCGGGCCGGCTTCCGCGTGCTGACGCTCGATTACACGGGCTGCGGCGCGTCGGGAGGAGAACGGCTCCCGTCAGTCAACGCGCCGGTCAAAGACGTGCTGGAACTGCTGGATCTGGTCCGCGGCCGGGAGGAGATCATCCCGGTCGGACACTCGCTGGGAGGCTACACCGCCCTGACCGTGACGCATCTGTCGCCCGGGATCAGGCGCGCGGTCATCATCTCGGGGTTCGTCGGCATTTCAGATGAAATGATGGGATTCGTCAGGCTCCGGCTGCTGGCAGACCGCGTGAAAAAGTATGAAAAGAAGCTGGACCCGCGGTTCGGCGATGTCGACAACCTGTCATATCTCAAGGAAACGCCGGACAGGATCCTGTGGATCCATTCGACCGACGACCCCATGGTCAACTACCGTTATAACGCGGGCAGGGTGCTGAAAACGGGCGGCCCGGGCGTCCGGGTTATCACCGTACACGGCAAGGGACACCACCCGCAGTACACCGAAGAGGCGATGAAGACCATGAACGCGTGGATCGGGGAATACGGCCGCCTGGTGAGGAAGAAGGTGCTCGTGAGCGAAGAAGCAAGGAAAGCCTATTTCGCAGACAAGCCCATAGGGCGCATGACCGCGCAGGATCCGGCGGTCTATGAGGAGATATTCAGGTTCATCGGAAAATAAACCAAAAAAACAGGCACCGACCTGCCTTCCGGCTCCCGGATACGGCTCTGATCGGGCACAAATGTGGTATAATTTATTGACGGGACGCGGTCTGCCGGATCCGGAGATCACAGGCACCGGCACCGGATGTCCCGCCGGCCGGAAAACCGGCGTTGATAAACTGTAAAATATATATTAAGATCAGGACAGTAACAAATGACTCTGCAGGAACTTAAGATCGGGGAAAGCGCAAAGATCGAGACCGTCGGCGGAGAGGGCGCGCTCCGTCAGCATTTTCTGGACATGGGCGTGATACCGGGCGCGACGGTAACGATGGTCAAGCCGGCTCCCATGGGCGACCCCGTGGAATTCCGCCTTCACGGATACGAACTGACGCTCCGGCTGGCTGACGCGGCAAGGATCGGGATCACGCCGGTCGAAAAGGCCGAGGCGGATACCGCTCCGCCAAAACGGACCGTCAAGTCGAACGACCCGCACCCCGCGCTAGGCGAGCCCGGGATATACCACGACAAAGAGGGAGAGGACCCGCTGCCCGACGACCACGTGCTCACCTTCGCGCTGGTAGGCAACCAGAACAGCGGAAAGACCACGCTGTTCAACCAGCTGACCGGTTCGAACCAGCACGTCGGCAACTTCCCCGGAGTCACCGTGGACAGGAAAGACGGCGTCATACGCAGAAATCCCAACACCCGCATCACCGATCTTCCGGGGATCTATTCGATGTCCCCCTATTCGAGCGAAGAGATCGTTTCGCGCAACTTCGTGCTGAACGAGAAGCCCGACGCGATCATCAATATCGTCGACGTGACGAACGTCGAGCGCAACCTTTATCTTACGATGCAGCTGATCGAGATGGAGAGGCCGCTCGTCGTCGCGCTGAATATGATGGACGAACTGACCGGAAACGGGGGTTCGATAGACGTCAATGCCATGGAGAACGCTCTCGGCGTGCCCGTGGTACCGATCTCGGCGTCGAAGGGCGAGGGCGTCGACGAACTTCTGACCCACGCGCTGCATATCGCGAAATACCGTGAAAAGCCGGTCAAGCAGGATTTCTGCTCCCAGGACGATTACGGAGGAGCCGTTCACCGCTGCCTGCACGCGGTGTCGAACCTGATCGAGGACCACGCCGTCTCGGCCGGCCTCCCGATCCGTTTTGCGGCGAGCAAGGCAATAGAAGGCGACAGGGAAATCTTAGCGCAGCTGGCCCTGGATCAGAACGAACTGGAGACGCTCGAGCATATCACTCTGCAGATGGAGAAAGAGCGCGGACTGGACCGCAGCGCCACCATAGCTGACATGCGCTTCCGCTATATCGAGAAAGTCTGCGGCGTCAGCGTCAAAAAACCCCGCGAAAGCAAGGAGCATTCCCGTTCACTGAAGGCGGACAGGATCCTTACCGGAAAATGGACGGCACTCCCGATCTTCATCGCCATCATGGCGGCGGTCTTCTATCTGACCTTCAACGTGATCGGCGCCCTGCTTCAGGATCTTCTTGAAAAGGCCATCGCCGCTCTTACAAAGTGGACCGACGCCGCGCTCACCGCCGGGAACGTCAATCCCGCGGTCCACAGCCTGATAACCGACGGCATCCTGGAAGGCCTCGGCAGCGTCCTCAGCTTCCTCCCTGTCGTCGTTGTCATGTTCCTTTTCCTGTCGCTGCTCGAAGACAGCGGCTATATCGCCCGCGTGGCGTTTTTCATGGACAAGCTGCTGCGGAAGATAGGCCTTTCCGGCCGGAGCATAGTGCCGCTGCTGATAGGATTCGGATGTTCGGTCCCCGCCGTAATGGCGACCCGGACTCTCCCGAGCGAGCGCGACCGCAAAATGACCATCCTTCTGACTCCGTTCATGAGCTGCACCGCCAAACTTCCCATTTACGCTTTCTTTGTCAATTCGTTTTTCCCTAAGAAGGGCGGGCTCATCATGACCGGCATATACGCCCTCGGGATAGCGATCGGAATACTGATCGCCTTCCTGTACAAGGGCACGCTGTTCAGGGGGGAAGCGGTCCCGTTCGTCATGGAACTGCCCAACTACCGCATACCCAGCATCCGTTCCACTTTCCAGCTGATGTGGGAAAAAGCCAAGGATTTCCTTCAGAAAGCTTTTTCCGTCATCCTCATAGCTACCGTGGCTGTGTGGTTCCTTCAGAGTTTCGATCTCCGCCTCAATCTGGTGGAGGATTCGTCGAAGAGCATCATGGCCGTCATCTCGGGCGCCCTTGTACCGCTCTTCCGCCCGCTCGGGCTCGGTGACTGGCGCATCGTGACTTCTCTAATATCGGGATTCATGGCCAAAGAGAGCGTGGTGTCGGTGCTGCAGGTGCTTTTCGGAGCTCAGGGCGGGATCGCGGCTGTAATAACGCCAGTCGACGCCGGATGCCTTCTGATATTCAGCCTTCTCTATTCGCCCTGCGTGGCGGCGGTGGCCTCCTTCAGGCGTGAGCTGGGCCGTCTGTGGGCAGCCGGGATCGCCGTATGGCAGTGCGTCGTCGCCTGGGTGGCGGCATTCGTTTTCCGCCTGATCGCCATGCTGTTCTGAAGAGGTACTGAATGAACCCGCTCGATATAGTTTTGATCGCACTGATCGCCTGCGGACTTGCCGCCGCGGTCTTCTTCACCTGGAGGTCGCATAGATCGGGCAGCTGCTGCGGCAGGTGCGCTTCATGCGGAAGCTGCGCCGGAACGGGAGGAAAGACAGGGGCCGGGAAACGGGGCGCCAGACCCAGTGGCGGATGCCCGCGGGACGCGGGATCCCGGGACACCTGCAAAGCGGCCGGCGTCACCGCGGATACCGCCGGGACAGTTCCCGGCGCGCCGCCGGACGACGGCCTGTCAGGACAACATCCGGATAAGGAAAAATGAAAATGGAGACAGACCGGCTGATCATCGACGGCGTGCGTCCGTCGGACAGGCTCGACTACTTCCGCAACATATCGCACGACAGGCAGGTGCTCGAGACATTCATCTGCAGATACGCCGAAACTCCGGAAGAGATGGATTTCGACCCGATACTTAACAGCAGGACCCTGTTTGCCGTCCGTCTGAAGGATACCGGAAGACTTATCGGCATCATACTGTATTTCGACGAAACGGAAGAATCGTGCGAAATCGGGTACGGTCTCGGCTCCGAATACTGGGGACGCGGCTACGCCACCGAAGCGGTGGGATGCTTCCTCCGTTATCTGACGCACGAAAAGGGATTCAGGACTGTCTTCGCATCGTTTTTTACCGGAAACGACGCATCCCGCCGTGTGATGGAAAAATGCGGGATGCGGTACCATCATTTCTCGCCGAAGGAACTGACGTACCTGGGACGGGAACGCGACCTTGTCTACTACGCTGCCGAAGCGCAGACGGACACGACCTCATCATAAAAGGTGAATGAAAATGGAGTACATAAGAGTCACGAAGGACAATCTGGAAAGCGAGCATATCTGCTGCGCCATTTCCGGCAACAACGACATCCAGGTGTCTTCCAAAAAAAGATGGATGGAAAAATGCTTCGGCGACGGCCTCGTCTTTCTGAAGAGCGTCGAGCGGGGGAAGTGTTTCATCGAGTA
>CADCPG010000180.1 GCA_902803255.1 uncultured Ruminococcus sp.
GGCAGGCAGCTCGACAGTGTCATGAACTATCCGTTCCGCCGCGCGCTGATAAGATACGCGACGGACGGCTGCGCAGGGGCGCTTGCTGCCGAGCTGACCGATATCTATTCGTCCTACCCGCCGGCGGTGTGCGACGCCCTGATGAATATCGTCGGGACTCACGACACCGCGAGGATCCTCAGCTGTCTCGGCGACCCCGCCGGGGCCGCGGCGGCGGAGAGCGAGACCGACAACCGGAAGCTCGCGTCGATGCGCCTGACCCCCGAACAGAGGCGGATCGGGATCGAAAGACTGAAGGCGGTGTCGGTCATACAGTATACCGTTTACGGCTTTCCCTGCGTCTATTACGGCGACGAGACCGGCATGGAGGGCATGTCCGATCCGTTCTGCCGCGCCCCGATGAAATGGGGAAGCGACGCCGACGCCGAACTGCTCGAGCACTACCGGCGTCTCGGCCGGATCCGCCGCTCCGAGCCGTCTCTCGCCGGCGGAAGCTTCAGAGTAGTGAGAGCCGACGGCGGATATATCGAATACGAGCGGGAAAAGGGCGGACGCAGGCTGACGGTCGCCGTCAATCTGGGCGACGCGCCGGCGGTCTGCCGGGCTTCGGGCTTTGAGCTCTACGGCGGGACCGAAGTAAAAAGACCGGTGATCGGACCGAGAGGCTTTGCGCTGATCGTCCGGACACCGCGAAAAGGTGAAGGAGAGTGACGAAGCTCTTGATCAGATCGATATCCGGAATAAAACCGCCGCGTCTGCGCGCGGCGTCGCTCTTCTGCGCGGCCGTGACCGTTGTCATGCTCTGTCTATCCGGTCACGCCGTCCCCGCAGCTGGGGCCGCGGCGGGACCCGTACCGGGGGCTGCTGAAAAGATCGCGGCCTCGCTGGAATTATCGGGCTTTACTGACCCCGCCAAGGCGAAGGACGGGAAGACCGGGACCTTCGCGACCGGTAAAGCAGGCGCGACGGTGACCGTCGAGGCCGGAGCCGACATAGGATACATCTACCTTCTCTACGCGTACGCGCCGGGGCCCTGGACGGTATCGTCGGGCAGTTCGTCGGCGCAGGCCGACGGCCTCTATCTCCATGAATGCGTCTTTTTCGCCGAGAAGTTCGGCGCGTCGAAGACAGCCGTCCTCAGTTTTCCGTCGGGAGTGTATCTCACGGCGGTAGAGATCTACGGGACGGGAGGGCTGCCCGACGGCGTGCAGGTATGGGAGCCGCCCTGCGAGAAGGCGGACATACTGCTGCTCTCGGCCCATTCGGACGACGAGCACCTGTATTTCGCCGGTATACTGCCTTATTACGCCCGGGTGCGCGGCGCAGCGGTCCAGGTGGCCTATTTCACCGAGCACATCAAGGATTACGTCCGCTGGCACGAGCGTCTCAACGGCCTGTGGACAGCCGGCGTGCGCCACTATCCGGTGATATCCGGATTTCCCGACGCCCTCTCGTACGACCTTGCGACCGCCTACTCCAAGTTCGAGAAGGCGGGCTGTTCAAAAGATGAGCTGACAAACTGGACGGCGGAGCTCTACCGGCGGTTCAGACCTCAGGTCGTGCTCGCGCACGATCTCGCCGGGGAATACGGACACGGGCAGCATATGGCGTCGGCCGACACGGCGATCCGCGCCGCGGAGACGGCGAAGGACCCGTCGAAGATACTCTCGGGCTATCCCGCGTACGACGTTCCGAAGCTCTACGTGCACCTGTACGGGAAGGAACAGATCGTCCTCGCCGGCATCGACGAACCGTCGCCCTCTCTCGGAGGAGTGACGCCCTTCGCGGTGTCGCAGAAGGCATATCTCTGCCACGAGTCGCAGTTCTACAGCGACCTGCTCGTCTGGATGTACGGCACGAAGAAGCCGGTGTCGAACCCGTCGTCGGTCACGATAACGAAGGCTTCGCAGATAAAGGATTATTCGCCGCTGAGATTCGGTCTCTGCCGGAGGGCCGACGGCGTGCCGGAGGACGTCGCGAAGAACGACTTCCTCGAGAATATCAC
>CADCPG010000181.1 GCA_902803255.1 uncultured Ruminococcus sp.
CTTTTCCAGACGCTCAAGGTAATGGAGAGCGAAGAAGTGAGTCTCGAAGTCAGCGAGAACCTGGAGACCACCATCAGATCCGGAAGATCGCTCTACCGCATGCAGGCGCTGAACGGCGAGGATTTTCCGATTCTTCCGACGGTAAGGAACGGTTCGGGATTCGAAGTCAGCTCGGCCAAACTTAAAACGATGATCTCGAAGATCTCGTACGCGATGGGTATAAACGATCAGCGTCCGGTCCTCAACGGAGCATTCTTCAAAATAAGCAACGGTCAGCTCATGACCGTCGCGTGCGACAGCTTCAAACTGGCAAAATGCGTGTGCAGGACCGAGATCAGAAACCTGTCGGAAGGCGACGCCGACTATCAGTATATCATTCCGCAGAAAACGGTCAACGAACTGTTCAGGATGCTGCCCGACGGTGAAGACGACACCGTGGTCTTCAATCTGAGCCACAAGAACATGGTCTGCAGCTTCAACGGACTGACCTTCTATTCAAGGCTGATCGAAGGCGAATACATCGATTTCGACCGCATCATAATCAAAAACCACAAGATAAGCGTGATAGCCGACAGGGGACAGCTGCTCGCCGCCCTCGACAGAGCCGCGGTCGTGACCGAGGAGAAGGTCCCCGGAAGCACCAGGACGCCGCTAAAGTTCACCGTCGAAGGCAATGTTCTGAAACTCAACGCGGTATCGAGCGTCGGTGTATCGTACGAGGAGCTCGAAGTCGAGCATACCGGCGACGATATAGTCATCTCCTTCAACAACAGAAACCTCATCGATTCGGTGAAGTCGTGCAGCGGTGAAAAGATCAGGATCGAACTTTCGACTCCTCTTTACAGCATCAACATCATACCTCTGAATCCGGGAGAAGGCAACGAAGACGTCTTCTTCATGATGCCTATAAGAACCAAAAACTGACTTTAAATGGTCTGCAGAAGGATAAGGGCAGAAGATTTTCGCAATATCGCGGAGTGCGACATCGGTTTTTCCGACGGGATAAACATAATCTACGGAAAAAACGCTCAGGGAAAGACGAATCTGCTCGAAGCCGTATGCTTCTTTTCGCTCGGAAAATCGTTCCGCGGGGTGAAGGAGAACGAATTCATACGCTTCGAGCGGCCTGTGACGTCGCTTGATATGGATTATTTCAGCGCGGGCAGGGATCAGAACATAAAACTGAGGTTTTCCCGGTCGCACAAGCGCGTCATCGAGAAGAACGGCGTAGGCATCCAGCGGATGTCGGAACTGATAGGTAGTTTCAGGGCAGTGCTGTTCTTCCCCGAGCACCTGAACATCATCAAGGAGGGGCCGTCGATGCGAAGGTCATACCTCGACGTCGCCATCTCCCAGCTCCGTCCGTTTTACCTGAAAACGCTCCAGCAGTACAATCACATACTTTCGCAGCGCAACAAACTGATAAAAAACGCGCCGTCAGACAGAAAAAGCTTCGACACGACGGTTGAGTTCTGGTCGTATCAGCTTGCGCAAAAGGCCGCGTACATAACGCAGACCAGGATAAACTACCTTGACGCGGTATCCGCCGAGGTAAAAAAGTGCTTTGCCGAGATGACGGGAGAAAAAGAAGTTCCCGATCTGCGCTATTCGTGCTGTTTTCGGATCGACGAACAGGTCCTTTCCGACCGCGAAAGACTTGCCGAGACCTATTTTTCCCAGCTGATGTCCAATCACGACCGGGAGATAGCCTTCGGAGCGACGGTCTGGGGGACACACAAGGACGATATAGACATCGACCTCAACGGAAAAAGCGCGAGGATATACGCCTCACAGGGTCAGCAGAGGTCGCTGGCGCTTTCGATGAAGCTTGCGGAGGGCAGCATTTCGAAAAAAGACACCGGCGAGGAGCCGGTACTGCTGCTCGACGACGTATTTTCCGAGCTCGACGCCTCGAGACGCGAGTATCTGACCGAAAAAATGAAGAACGGACAGGTGATCATGACCGCCTGCGGCGGAATCGATCCCGGAAAGACCGGTGCGAAGGTGATCTTCGCGGAGGACGGACGCTTCAGTGAATCCGACTCCGGCGCGATCCCGGATATCATTCCGGAATGACCGCCTGCCGGTAGAACAGGAAAACGGCAGAATAATGTTTCTTCACGCGGGAAACGGCAAGACCGTCAGGGAAAAAGACATAATAGGGATATTCGACACCGACAATTCGACCCTCAGCTCGCCGGCAACGAGAAGATTTCTCTCCGAAGCCGAAAAAAAGGGACTGGTCGAACTGACCGGCACCGACATCCCGAAATCGTTCATACTGTATTTCGAACCGGATACCGGAAGCGGGACGCACGAGGCGGGATCCCGCCGCGGACTCCGGCGCTGCAGAGTGTGTTTTTCAGCTCTGGCAAGCGGCGTTCTGGTACAAAGGTCAGGATCAGGCACAGATTACAACCTCCGAAAGGAAAAAAACGGTAAAAAATGACTCCCGAAGACATCAGAAAAGACACCGGAAAAGAAAACGAAGAAAAGAAATACGATGAAAAGATCTCCGGCGGCGAAGATGCCGTGAACACCGGGGACGCGGATCCGGTTTCTCCGCTTTACGGCGAAGATGACGACGCTGAGGAGGCCGGCGAACCCGAGCTCATCGAGCTCGACGACGACAACACGCCGCTCGACACCGTAGTCGACGACAACGCGTACACCGAGAACCAGATACAGGTACTCGAGGGCCTCGAGGCCGTCAGAAAACGCCCGGGCATGTACATAGGAACGACGTCGTCGCGCGGACTTCACCATCTTGTGAACGAGATCGTCGACAACTCGATAGACGAAGCCCTGGCGGGACACTGCGACCTGATAAAGGTCACTGTCAACAAGGACAACAGCGTGACCGTCGAGGACAACGGCCGCGGCATACCCGCCGGCATACACCCGACGCAGGGAATACCCACGCCGGAGGTCGTCTACACCATCCTCCACGCGGGCGGTAAATTCGGCGGCGAAGGCTACAAGATCGCCGGCGGTCTGCACGGCGTCGGAGCGTCGGTCGTGAACGCCCTGTCGGAGTGGCTGGAGCTCGAGGACGTGGTCGACGGCATAAAGTATACCGAACGCTTCGAAAGAGGCGCTGTGGCCCGTGAATTCAGGTGTGAGGGCAGGGTGCCCGAAGGCTCGAAGCAGCACGGCGTCACCGTGACCTTCAAACCCGATCACGAGATCTTCGAGACGACTGTCTTCGATTACGATATCCTGCTAAACCGGATGCGGGAGCAGGCGTTCCTCAACGCCGGCGTGCGGATCCTGCTGACCGACACGCGCGTCGAGCTCGAAGAGGGAAAATACAAGACCTCCGATCTCATGTTCGAGGGAGGCATCCGGAACTTCGTCTCCTTTCTGTCGGAGCAGAAGCACTGCGACCCCGTTCATCCCGAGGTCATATACATGCGCGGCGAGAAGGGCACGAGCCAGGCGGAGATAGCGCTCCAGTACAACACGTCGTACAACGAGGTCCTGCTGACTTTCGCGAACAATATGAACACGGTGGAGGGAGGCACTCACGAGACCGGTTTCAAATC
>CADCPG010000182.1 GCA_902803255.1 uncultured Ruminococcus sp.
CCCCTGCCGGGAGATCAGTCGCCGGTGGGGGCTTTTACGGAATCGAGTATGAATTCTATTATCTTCGAGTTGCTGTCGCCGACCTTCAGCGTGTTCTGCGAGTGCGCGATGATGCGGTGAGCGAGCACGGGCACCGCCGCGCGCTTGACGTCGTCGGGTATCACGTAATCCCTTCCGTCGATCGCGGCGAGGGCGCGCGACGCGAACATCAGCGCGAGCGTGCCTCTCGGGCTGACGCCGAGGGTGATCCTCGGGCTCTCCCTCGTCTCGGTGACGATGCGCACGATATAGTCCTTCACAGCAGGAGAGACCGCGATCCCCTCCACCGTCCTCTTCGCCTCGGTTATGTCGGCGCAGGTGCATACGCTCTCAAGCGATCCGAGCGGCGAGACGGCAGCGTGTCCGTCGAGCATCTCGAGCTCGTATCTGCGTTCGGGATATCCGAGAGCCAGGCGCATGAGGAACCTGTCGGTCTGCGCCTCGGGCAGCGGGAAGGTTCCCTGAAGTTCGACCGGGTTCTGCGTCGCGATGACGAAAAACGGGTCGTCGAGACGGTATGTCTTCCCGTCGACGGTCACCTGACGCTCTCCCATGCACTCGAGCAGTGCCGACTGCGTGCGGGGCGTGGTGCGGTTGATCTCGTCGGCAATCAGCACGTTGGTAAAGACGGGCCCCGGCCTGAATACGAACTCGGACTCCTTCTGATCGTAAAAGCTGATACCGGTTATGTCGGACGGGAGCAGGTCGGGTGTGAACTGTATCCTCGACGAACTTCCCGAAAGCGACACGGCGAGTGCCCTCGCGAGCGACGTCTTCCCCGTGCCGGGAATGTCGTCGAGCAGGACGTGCCCGCCGGCGAGCAGCGCGGCGATTATGAGTTCGGTCTCTTTCTGTTTGCCGTAGATCACTCTGCCGATATTGTCGCGCACGGCGGAGGCCAGGGCAGAGACTTGGTTAACTGTCATTTTATATCTCCCGGTCAGGCTGTCAGTTGAAGCACTCGATCAGCTTATCCAGGTTCTTCTGCAGGACCTTCTTTTCCCCGTTGTACTGGACCTGATATGAAGTATATGACGCCGCGTTCATCGCGTTGCGGAAGAGCTGGTATGTGCGCTTGTTGAGTGCGGTGGTGTAGAGTCTGCCGAGGTCGAACACGACGGTATCGCGGATGAGATCGAACATCTGCGCGGTCTCGCTGTCGTTAGCGTACTTGACCTTCAACGACACCTCGAAGAGCTGAGGCGTGACGGTGCGGTAGCCCTCGGAGGCCATCGCCTCGAGGAGCAGGGCGGCGTCGGACTTGCGTTCCGAGCCGGATGAGATGGCGTAGAGCGACACCGGGAAGGCGAGGCAGGTGGCATACGACTCCTGATCCTTTCCGTCCTTGGGCGTCACGGCGATGCCAAAATCAAGGTCGGTGGAGACGAGCTTGGTCTTGGCGTATACCGAACGGTGCATGGTGAAGAGCGACTTGCCTACGGCGAAATAGTCGGGCGAGCTGGATATCACCGTCGCCTGGCTCGTGAGGAAGCCGTTCGCGGCCTCGACGATCCGGTCGGCGGTCTCGCTGCCGAAAGACTCCGCGAGCACCGGAACTCCGTCGGTCCCCTTGGATACCGTACGGAGCCCGGCTCCGTAGAAGAACGGATCGGTATGGACGTTCGACAGGAGCGACATCCCGTAGACCGCGTTGTCCGCTCCGGGAGTCACCGAGTCTCCGACTGCCATCCCCATCTCATAGAACTTGTCGAAGGTCCACTCGTTGTTTGCGATGAGCGTGTAGGGGTTATCAAGCTTGTACTCCGAGATGATCTCCTTGTTGAAATACACGGTGTACATCATGTAGAGGAGGTTCGTCGAGATGTCGCCCGAGGCGAAGAAGAGCTTGCCGTTTATGGTCGTCTCGTTCACGAGGTCGTCGGGCCACCAGGGCTTCTCAAAGTCGATGACAGATTCCTCGAGCAGGTTCGAGCACAGCCCGAGAGTGCTGATGTTCGCGATCGTCATCGAGTAGGCTGCGCATATGTCGAGCGGCTCGCCCGTCTTGTAGGCGTTCTGAACGTAATTTGTATAGTTCGTGACGTTATTGACGTTCCCGGGTGTGCTGGAATAGACTATCTCCACTCCCAGCCTGTCCTGTACGCGCGAGTCGCGTGCAAAGAGCGCCTCGTCGACAAGATCCCCGTTGCTCTCGAGGATCTCGAACTCCGGGTTTTCGACGTCGGACCAGTAGAGGAGCGAGATCTCCCCTCCGAGTTCGTATTTTTCGTCCAGGCTGTCCTTGAGGTACCCTTCTTCGTCGTATCTGCCGTCGGCAGTCGATTCGGGGGTCTCCGCCGTAGTGTCGGCGACCGGGAGCGTGTCCTCCGGTTTCTTCTCCTCCGCGCACGAGGCGGCGGCGAGGAGCAGCATGAGAGAGGCCAGGATCAGCGAGATGATCTTTGCTGTTTTTTTCATTATTTCTTTCCCTTTCGGAAATGAATTCCCGGTATGAGATTATCCGTGAACCGGAGACCGGGCAGTTCACGAAGCCTGATATGCGGGCGGCGGTCAGTGCGGCAGAACCGGTGACCGGGCAGGCATATGATACCCGCATATCAATTATAGCATATTATTTTCAATTAAGCAATATCCCGCGCGCCGGGCGCGGAAAAAAATACGAAAAACGTCCGCCGCGCCGTCCCGGAAAGGGCACCGCGGCGGACGTTCCGCCATTATTCGGCCGGCAGTTCTGCTCTCTCCCCGGAGCCTCTGCCGTTCAGGATCTTATACAGGAGCCGGTAGAGCTCCGCAGCCTCGGCGGGCTCGAGCGGCATGCAGCCGGCTATCTTTTCCGGGATACGGACCGCACGCTCCCTGAGGGCTGAACCGGCGTCGGTGATGTCGAGGCGGAGATATCTCTCGTCCTCCCCGTCGCGCGAGCGGCTCAGCAGTCCGCGTCTCTCCAGGGTCTTGAGCAGCGGCGTGAGCGTCCCGGAATCGAGGAGCAGACGCTCTCCCAGCCGCTTCGCGCTGACGCTCTTCTCCTCCCACAGCACCATCATGACGATATACTGGGTGTATGTGAGCCCCAGTTCCGAGAGGTACGGAGTGTATTTTTTCACCGTCTCCCTCGCCGCCGCGTAGAGCGGAAAGCAGAGCTGGCTGCCGAGTTTCAGCGCGTCGTATCTCTCTCCGTTTCCGTCCGGTTCAGACATCCTTCGCTTCTCCGCAGCGGGTCTCTTCGTACGCCGCCCTGACGGCCTTCGCGAGCTGGTCCCCGCATGACGTCCCCTTGTATCCGCAATTGATCCCCGACAGTTTCCTTTCGATCTGATCGACCGTCATACCGTCGACGAGAGTCGACACAGCCTTGAGGTTTCCGTTGCAGCCGCCTTCGAAGGAGACTCCGGTCACGACGTCGCCGTTTATGTCGAAAGTGATCGAACGGGAGCATGTCCCGTGAGTCCTGTAGGTGTATCTCATCACAAAATCTCCTTAATCTTTTCCTTAACTTTCTTCATATTCACGGTGGGCTCGAAGCGGGCCGCGATATTGCCTTCGCGGTCGATGAGGAACTTTGTGAAGTTCCACTTGACGTTGCCGTTGTTCTTATAATCCCTGTCCATCTTCTTTGCAACGCCGTTCATGACTATGCCCATCGGTCCGCCGAATCCTTCAAACTTCGTATTCTCCGAAAGCCACCGGAAGAGCGGATCGGCGCCTTCTCCCAGGACGTCGATCTTGGCGAACTGCGGGAAGGTGATCCCGAATCTGCCCTTGCAGAAGGTGTGGATCTCCTCGTCGGTGCCGGGGGCCTGTTCGGCGAACTGGTTGCAGGGGAAATCGAGGATCTCGAGCCCGCTGCCGGCGCATTCGTCGTAAATCTGCTGCAGATCCTCGTACTGCGGCGTGAATCCGCATCCGGTCGCGGTGTTGACTATGAGAAGGACCTTGCCTCTGTAATCGGCGAGGGATACCTGCCCGCCGTCTCTTGTCTTTACCGAGAAATCGTAAACGTTCATTTTTTCTTCTCCTCCTGTTTTCGAGTGATGTGATTTGACCAATTAGATTTGATACAATCTAATTATATCACACCGAACCGGAGATGTCAAGTACTTTTTCGTTTCGCGGCGTTTTTTCCCGGACCGTTCCGTTTCGGCGTCCGGCAGCGGATCTCCCCGCGGTATGAGAGTCGGACCTCCCGCACCGGGATTGCCGCCGTGCCTGCGGCATGCCCTTCCGTCATCCGGAGACTCACGTTCAGGCCCCCGCCGCGTGTCTTCCTCCCGCCCCGCGAACGGCGGCGACTGCGGAAAAGGCCGCGAACGCGACTATATCGGCGGCGACGATCGTCGAGCCCACCGGAGTCCCGGCGAGGATCGACACGAGCAGCCCGGCGGTCGAGCAGACCACCGACAGCACCGCCGAGCATACCGTGACCGAGCGGAAGCTCTTGAACAGACGCATGGCCGAGAGCGCCGGGAAGATCACCAGCGCCGAGATGAGGAGCGAGCCCACGAGATTCATCGCGAGCACGATGATCACCGCCGTCGTGACGGCTATGATCAGGTTGTAAAGCCCTGTCTTCGCTCCGGCGGCCTTCGCGAACGACTCGTCGAAGGTGACGCTGAAGATCCGGTTGTAGAAGATGACGAACATCGCGACCGAGAGCACCGACAGCACGACGCATGCCACGACCTCGCCCTTCGTCAGCGTGAGTATGGAGGTCGAACCGAAGAGGGTCGAACAGACGTCTCCCGATATATTCGGAGAATACGAGAATATATTCATGAGCAGGTAGCCGATCGCCAGCGCGCCGACCGAGATCATCGCGACGGCGGCGTCGCCTCGGATCTTCGCCCCCGAGCCCGTGCGCAGCAGCAGCACCGCGCAGATCACGGTGACGGGCAGCACAAGCGCCATTTCGTTCGTAAGTCCGACGACCCCCGCCACCGCCATGGCCCCGAAGGCCACGTGCGAGAGGCCGTCGCCGATGTACGAGAAACGCTTGAGGACGAGAGGCACGCCGAGAAGCGACGAGCACAGCGAGATGAGCACCCCCACGATCAGCGCGAACCTGACGAAGGGAAATGCCAGATATTCGGACAGTTTTGCGAATATATTCATTCAGTCTCTCTCCCCTCTCTCTTCCACGTCTTCCGCGTTCCCGCCGTCTCCGCCGCAGTCACGCGGCGCGAACCCCGCGTAGACGTCGCTCTCGAGATACTCGTCGCGTGTACCGAAGAACACGTCGCCGCCGATATGCAGGATGTGCGTCGCGCGGGCGAGTGCCGCGGCGATGTCGTGCGATATCATGATCACCGCGATACCCTCCCCGTGGAGGCGGTCGATCAGAGCATACATGCTCTCGGTGACCCGGGGATCGAGTCCCGACGCGGGTTCGTCTAGCAGCAGCATCTTCTCTGTCGCGCAGAGTGCTCTCGCGAGCAGCACCCGCTGCTGCTGCCCGCCCGAAAGCTCCCTGTAGCAGCGCCCGGCGAGGGAGGTGATGCCGAGTTTTTCCATGTTTTCGGCCGCGAGCGCCCTGTCATCCTTCGAATAGAAGAATCCGAAGCGCCCCCGGCACTGACAGCCCGAGAGCACTATCTCGGATACTGTCGCGGGGAAATCCCGCTGCACGGCGGTCTGCTGCGGCAGATATCCGATCTCGTTCTTCCGAAGTCCGTCTCCGAACACGACTCTCCCGGAAAGAGGCTCTCTGAGCCCGAGCAGCGTCTTCATGAGTGTCGTTTTTCCCGACCCGTTCTCGCCCACGACGCACAGGCAGTCACCGGCCGAAACGCTGAAGTTCAGGCCGTGCACTATCTCCCTGCCGTCGTAGCCGAGGCACAGGTCCTCGCATTTTATCAAAGCCATTCTCAATACTCCGTAACAGATGATTACCGTCGCGTGACGCGCCGGGGTCAAAGATCAAAAAACGCGGGTCAGGTCTGCCTGTTCGGGTTTCTGTTCCTGCTTTTGCACTTCGCGCAGATACCGCTGATCACAGTGTCGGTGCGGTCGAGGGTGAATCCCCCGTTCTCGGAGACATATTCCGCGAGCTTCGCGCTCGTTTCGCTGCCGAGGTGGAATATCCTTCCACAGCTCCTGCATGACAGATGTATGCATCCGCGGCAGGACGGCGAGCCCTTGAACCGGTAGAAGACCTCTCTTCTGCCGGGAATGCTCACGCGTTTCACGAGCCCTGCGGCCTCGAGGGCCGGCAGATTCCGGTATACCGAGCTCCGGCTGATGCCGGCGGTACCTCCTCCCTCTCCGCTTTCCGCCGCTTTCCCTTCAACGGCGCGCTCTTCGGCCTCTTCGGACAGGCCTTCGGCGATCTGCTCCACCGTAAAGAGCTCGTCGGGATGAACCGACAGGAATCTTATCAGGGCTTTTCTCTGTTTTGTACTGTACTCGGCCATTTCCTTCACCTGAATTTGAGATTCATTCTCATTTTATTATACACCCTTGCGGACCTGATGTCAACATTTTTTCGCGAACGCCGCAAGGGCAAATCATTTCTTGATTTTTGATCCCGCGGGTGGTATAATATAATTGAGTATTATGTTTTTATCATTTGATTTCATTTTTCCCTGAAGGTGCGCAGAATGGACATACACGACTTTCCGGCAGCCGAAGAGTTCACAAAGTCGGATCACGAACGCCTCGCGGCCGAGATCGGCAGACATATGGAGCTCTATTACAACCGGAACGAGCCCGAGATAAGCGATCACGAATACGACATGCTGATGTCGCTTCTCAAGGAGGTCGAACGGCTCCGCCCGGAGTGGTCGACCCCCGACTCCCCCACAAACAGGGTCGGCGGCAGCGCGCGGCGCGAGGCAGGTGTCAAGATCGTACACACCGTACCGATGCTCTCGATCGAAGACGTCTTCACCAAGGAGGACGTCTCGGAATGGCTGCGGAAGGTGCGCGGGATACATCCCGACGCCGTGTTTTCGGTCGAGACCAAGGTCGACGGTCTCTCGATGACGGTCCGCTACCGGA
>CADCPG010000183.1 GCA_902803255.1 uncultured Ruminococcus sp.
ACGTAAAGGCAGAAAAGCGCGGGGCCGGCAGGCTCTGCGCGAGGCTCGGAGCGCTCGGGATGGCCGTCCTCCTTGTCGCCTCACTCATCAGCGCGGACGAGATCGCAAAGATGCCGGCCGACTACGGCCGCGACAATTACAACCACCGGCTCGCGGCATTTCTCGAGTCGAAGGGTCTCGAATACGGATACGCGACATTCTGGTACTGCCAGGCGATCACCGTGCTCTCCGAATCGAAGGTCCTCTGCCGCGAGGTCCTGGCCGACCGCGGCGGCGGCGTGCGGACCGACTACTATCAGTCGAGCCGCAGATGGTATGACGACGACAGCCACGACAGATACTTCGTCCTCCTCTCCGACGCCGAATTCGCCCAGGTCGCTGCGAGCGCCTCGTGGCCGCTCATGCTGAAAGATCTCGAGCGGGTATACGTCTTCGAGGACGACGAATACGCCGGCGACGAAAACCCGTGGGGCGTCCCGACAGGCAGCGGCCCGGAGGGCTTCAAGATCTTCGTATTCTCGAGAAACATACTGGCAGGCTGACTCAGCCGCCGTGACAAAAGCTCCCGGAAAAGCGGTCTTTCGCTTTTCCGGGAGCTTTTGTCGGATATCGGCAGAATCCTGTCTTTTACTTTACCCTGTTGACCTCGATCTTGCGGTCGTAGGGCGCGTAGTTCTTTATTCCGAGCAGTTTCATGAGCTTCGCGTAGGATTCGTCGCGGAGCTCGTCGGTCGACGCCTCGAAGACGAAGAGGCGGTCGACGTTCTTCGATCCGTCGAGCTTCGGAGGCTCGACGTTCTCACCTGCGAGATAGGCGTCGATGTCGGTGTAGACGTTCGGGTCGCGCTTGGCGGCCTCGGGGTCCTCTTTCTTGCGGTTGAGCAGCCTGTTCTTGAGCTCTTCCTTGGAGACATGCACGAAGATCACCATGAACTCGGCGTCTTCCTTCTCGAAGAAGGTGTGGAAGGTGTCGAAGGCGGGGCAGCTGCCGGCGGCTTCCTTTTTGAGCTCGGAGGTGTAGGGCGCGTTGACGATGACCAGCTTCGAGAACTGGAGTCCCTTGATCAGGACGTCTCTCGTCGAATCGTATTCGGGGTTGCGGATGAAATCCTTGAAGAACTGGCTGTGCCTGTCGCAGAGCGCGATCTCGCTGCGGTCATAGCCGATATCCACTCCTGCGGGGACGAGCTTGTCCACCGCTCTGAAGGTGGCCATCGAGGTGGGTACGAGGTCGTCCTTGTCGAAGTAGTAGCAGTTGCCGCTGTTCTTCGCGATGTTAAGAGCAAGCGTGGTCTTTCCCGAACCGACGGGTCCGGAAACGATGATGAAGCGCTTCTTGAATTTTTTTGTTGCCATTTTTATTCTCCGTTCCGAGGCTCCGCGCCCCCCGGCGCGCGCCTGTTTTTTGATGTCTGTTTCAAATGCCACGGTTCATCGGAGCGACGCCCGTATGACCGTCCAGCCGTTGTCTTCCCTGCGCTCCCTGACTTTCAGGCCGCAGGCCGCGACGCACCGGGCGACCTCGTCAGCCCTCTCCGAGATGATCCCCGAAAGGAAGAGATCGGTATCCTCAGCCATGAAAGGCGCGATATCCGGCAGCATCCTCATGATTATATCCGCTACTATATTCGCGCATATGACGCGGTATTTCCGCTTTTCGACTCCGGCGAGCAGGTCGGACACGCCGCATGCGACGTCTCCCGTGCCGCCAGGTCCCAGCCCGTTGACGGCGAAATTGTCCTTCGCGACCTCGGCCGCTATCGGATCGATGTCGTACGCCCGGCAGAGAGAGGCTCCCAGCTTCATCGCGACGATACCGAGTATGCCGCTGCCGGTACCGATGTCGAGCACGCTGTCGCCCGGCCGGACGCTCTCCTCGAGCATTCCGATGATCCCGCGGGTCGTCTCGTGCGATCCGGTGCCGAAGGCCATGCCGGGGTCCATCGTGACCGTCACGTCGCCGGGGAGCGGTTCGAACTTCTCCCATTTCGGAACGATGACTATATGCCTCCCGATGCGAAGCGGCCTGTAGAACTTCTTCCAGTTGTTGATCCAGTCCTCCTCGTTCACGGTGCCGTCGGTCACGACGGCCTCGATGCCCTCGGCGGCAAGCTGTCCGCGCAGGAATGACAGCGCACCTTCGGCGTCACCGTCCTCAGGTATGAACACCGAGACCGACGCGACGGTCCTGTCGGCGTTCAGCAGCGATTCGTCGGCAAGCTCGCCGTACATCCCGTGAAGATCGAAATCGCTGTAGTCCTCTATCATGAGGTTCTCGTCGATGACGCTCATGATGGCGGTGAGGCGGTCGAGCGCCGGCGTCTTCACCGATGCCCGGATCTGCGTCCACCGGCCGTATTCGTATCCGTGAGTGTTGTCAGTGTCTGTCAATGTCGGTCTCCGGAGTCTTTCGTGTCTGTGTCTGTGTCTGCGCCCGCGGCGATCATTGCGCCGCCGCGCGGTCTTTTATTTGCCGAATATCTTGCGGATGAATCCGCTCCTCTTCGAATAGTTCGAGTCTCCGCAGGCGTCGGCGAACTTGCGGACGAGATCCTTCTGCTTCATGTTAAGGGACTTCGGTATCTCCACGTTCACCGTGAAGACAAGGTCTCCGCGGCGCTTGGAGTTCACTCCGGGCAGTCCGCTGCCTCTGATCGTGAACCTCGTCCCGTTCTGGGTGCCTTCGGGTATTTTGTACTTTTTATTGCCCTCCAGTGTGGGAATATCCACCTCCGCGCCGAGAATAGCGTCGGCGACGGTGATCGGGACTTCGCAGAAGAG
>CADCPG010000184.1 GCA_902803255.1 uncultured Ruminococcus sp.
GAAGCCGCATACAGAGACGTCGCGGCCGCGCTTCATGTCGCGCAGTGCGCGTTCCACGACCTGTTCCGGCGTGTAGTATCTGTTGTAATAGCTTATCGTGTCGTCGCTCACCGCGTGGTCAAAAAATTCCGTCGTCACCCATCCGGGGCAGACCGCCATAACGCGGATCCCCCTGCCCTCGTGCTTCAGCTCGCAGTTCAATGCCCTTGAGAAGCTGAGCACAAAGGCCTTCGACGCCCCGTACACGTTTATGTACGGCACCGGCTGGAACGACGACAGCGAGCCCAGCTCGTAGATCCTCCCGCCTTCGTGCATGAAAGGCAGCGTCGCGAGGGTCATCGCGGCGAGCGCACGGCTGTTCAGCTCGATGATGTCGAGCTGGCGGGCGGCGTCCATCTCCTCGGTCCGGCCGAACAGTCCGAATCCGGCGGCATTGACGAGCACCGCGACGTCAGGTTTCTCAGCCTCGAGCAGTCCGCGGTACGATTCGGCCGACCGCGGGTCGAGCAGATCGTACGGCAGCAGCCTGCACTCAGTCCCGACGTCCTCCGCGACCTCCTTCAGCCTGTCGGTCCGTCTCGCGATGAGCCATACCTCGTCGAATTTTTCCTCAGCCGTTATGCGGAGCACGAACTCGCGCCCCATTCCGGACGACGCTCCGGTGAACACTGCTATCCTCTTCATCTGAATGTCCTTTCTTTTCACGGTCTGCCGGCTGCCCGGCAGCTGTTTTTTCCGGCTTCGCGTCCGTCCCTTTCCGGGCGGTCACACCTCACGCGCGGTATTTAGCCAGCGTCTCGGCGGCGACGGCCCGCGCTGCCGCGATGTGCTCCTCCGGCTCATCGACGTCCAGATCCCGGAAGGTATTCTTCGAGACGTCGTTTCCGGATATCGCGCCCCACACCGTCAGCGCGAGGAGCAGGCGACCTGTGCCGTACCCGGCGTGGAATCCGTCACGGTGCACCTTCTGGATGCCGTATTCGTCTTTCCTCTGCCACAGTGTGAACATGGCTTCGCCGTCGGGGATGATCCCGTCGGCCCGGGTGAGCTCCGCCATCTTGAAGTAGTTTTCCTTTATCGCGGCGAAATGCGGCTCGGGCTCGGTGAACGACGTCAGCTTGAAGCGGGGAATGTCGCGCTCGAAGGTCCAGGTCTGATGCACAAAGAACTTCGCGGGCGGACAGAGCCTGCGGATGTAATCCGCGATGGCCGTCGCGTACGGCTCGTAGGTCTCCGGTTCTCCGCTGTCCGGGCTGCACTGCTGAGTGAAGATCACGTCCCATTCGTCGGAGAGCAGCGCCGTCTTCAGCGAGACGTAGAGTCCGGTGGACGCGCCGTTGAGTTCAAACAGGTACGCAGGCTCCTCCGAGAGCATGTTGCGGTAGTGGCGGTACAGCGAGCAGCCGCCGATATAGAGGTTCACGACTTTCGTGTCGACGCCGTCGGCCCTTGCGACTCCGTGCAGATAGTGCGTGCAGTCGCTGCCGAAGCTGTTTCCTATGCAGAGTATTTTCATCATTTCGGTCTTTTTCCTTTCCCTTGCTTCTTTCAGATCTCCTGTCATGCGTTATAATCAGAGTTTTTTCCGCTTCTGGTCTTCCTTTGCCTTCAGGAGAGAAGACACCGCCGACACCGGAGAGCTTTCATTTTCGGCCTTCCGGTCCTTTTCCGGAGCTGCCCCGGCTTTCTTCCTTCCGCGCTTTCCGGGCTCTTCCCGTTCCGCGGCCGGCGTATAGACGCCCTTCTTCTCGGCAAGTACGAAACCGGACCCTCCTGACGCTGCCGCGGCGGCCGCTCCGGCCTTTTCCTTTCCGTTGTCCGCACGCTTTTCCCTCTTTTTCTTTGACCTTTCGGCGGAAGCTTCCTTTATCTTCGCCGCGAGGCCGTCGAGGATGCCGAGCCGGCGTATCGCGATATCGGCCATGACGAGCAGGACCGTCGCGATGATGAACGGAAGAGTGAAGTTCAGGCTCTCCCTGTTGCCGTCGATCCTGATCTTCATGATGTCTCCGATATTCCCGAAATCAGCCGAACCGCCGGTTCCGGCGCAGAGGGCGGCGACGCTCCCGGTATCCTCCCTGAAGAGGTCGTATTCGTCGCTGTATCTGACGGCAAGCGCGTTCTCGCGGTTCATAACCGAGCTTCCGTTTTCGTCGGTCTGGTTCACGATGACGACGTAGCTGCCCTCCTCCTCGAGGAGGAAATCGCCGGAGAACTCGGTGATGCCGGTCGGGACGAGCGCGACCGTGCTTTCTTTCCCGCCCGGTGAGATCACGACGGCTTCAGCCCTGCTGCCTTCGGTGAGCCCGGGCGTCTGCGCGACGATCACGCCCTTGTCGCCCTCTCTCTTCACCGTCACGCTGCCGCCCGACTCGTTGTCGTCGTCGGGAAGCACGTAAGACAGCGCGTTCGCGACGAGCTTCCTTCCGTCCTCCGACGCGAGGAGTTTCGACGACCACTTACCGTTCACGTCCGTCATAAGGCTGACGGTCTTACCGAGCCCGTACTGCCAGACCGACAGCAGCGGGTCGTCGGTGTCGGTGAGCAGCACCGTTCGCGCCAGATCCTTCGCTCCGGTGAGGATGAAGCCGTCGACCTCGGGAAGAGATCCGACGTCCTCGAGCACCGTGGAATAACTTCCGACAGCCGGCAGGAAGGTGCGGTTCACGACATACAGGTTGTTTATCGCCTTTACGGTCTCGTTGAATATGACCGACGGCAGATCGGAGGCCCGTTCCACCTCGGTGACACCGCCTCCCGTGCTGTTCGCGAGTGTATTCAGCAGCCCCAGCTCGGTGAACTCGCCGACGGCGATCGACGAAACGGTTATATTCGCATCCTGCATGCGCCGGATGAGGCTGCCGCCGAGGACAGCCTCGCCGTCGGCTGGCGAGCCGTCGGTCAGCAGGATAACGGTCTTGAGCGATTTTTTGCTCGACGCGAGCACGCTGTATGCCTGCTCGAGCGCCGCGTTGACCATCGTGCCGCCTCCGGGCGGGATCGTCCTGATCTTCGATTTTACCTGCGCGGGGTCGAACTTGCCGTCGGGCCTGCTGACCCAGACCGCGTTGTCGGAGAAGGCGATGACGCCGACCTCGTCGAAAGCCCGGAGGGCGTCGACAGCGTTGGCGGCTCCCTGCTTCGCCAGTTCGAGCGCGCTTCCGGGGCCGCTGCCCATACTGCCGGAGTTGTCGATCAGCAGCATAAGCGACATCTCGTAGAGCTCGGCCTTGTCCGGCTTCGTCATATCGACCGGCAGTATCTTCTCAAGGTCGGACCCGTCCCAGCCTCCGACGGCGTAGGCATGCGAACCGCCGGTGGTGAAGACGCCGCGCCCGAGCTGTCTGACATATACTTCGAGCAGGCTGTCCCAGCCCTCCGGCAGCTGATTTCTCCCCGTGTTCATCAGGACCACGGCGTTGTAGCTGCGAAGTCCGGAGATGTCGTTCGGCACCGCTGCGGGCGAGACGACGTCGGCTTCGGCGCTGTCTCCCAGTATCCCGAGCAGTTCGTGCGATTCCTCGCCGGTGCCGTCGACGACCAGTATCCTCGGCGTGCCGAGTACGCGCACGAAGGTGTAGACCCTGTTGTTGCGCCCCAGTCCGTCTTCGGTACAGACGATCTCGGCGGTGTACGTGACGATGCCCGCCGCCTCGGCGGTGTCCTTGAACACGAAGCGGTTCGTGCCCGACGTCAGCCTGACGGTCTGTTCGGCAGCCAGCGAGGTGTCGCAGTAGAGCCGCAGCACGGCTTCGCAGCCGACGGTGCTCTCGACGGTCACGGTGATGGCGAAGCTTTCGCCGTCGTATACCGTCTCGGTAGTGCGTATGTCGGTCAGCTGGACCTCGGCGCCCGCGTTCACCGTTTCGCGGACTATCGCGTCGGTGCGGATGCCTCGGCGGAGCAGCACATCGGCCGCCTCGCGCACCTGACCTATGTTCTCTTTGCCGTCGGTGATGAGGATTATCCGCCTGTTCGTGTCCGACGGCATCATGGCCGCCGCACGGAGCAGCGCGCTGTAGATATCCGTGTAGTTGCCCGCCGGCGCCGTCTCGAATCTGTCGAATGAAAAGCTGTACGAGAGCGGGATCTCGTAATACGAATCGTAGCCGAAGGTCAGAAGGCCGACCTCGGTCTTTTTGTCGCGCCCGGCGTATCTCGACGCCTCCTTCACGAGAGACTCGATGTCCTCCCTTACCGGTTTTGTCGAGTCGGAAAGGTCGGCCACGACGATCACCGAATTGCGGTCGGTCTTTCTTACCGCCGTAAAGCCCGAAAGAAGCAGGACGGCGAGCAGGAAAGCCGCGAGCCGCAGCGCTAGCGCCGTTTTCTGCGACGCCCCCGGCTTTTTTCTCCTGCGCTTCGTCATCATGACGAACGGGATCACCGCCGCCGCGGCGAGCGGTATGAGCAGCAGGAGGAACCACGGATGCTGGAACTCAATACTCACGGCAATACACCCACCATTCCGCGGCCAGCAGCACAAGGACCGCCGCAAGGATGAACGGCCAGAGCTCGCGCTGACCTCTGAAGTCCGTCTTCGCGCGCGCTCCTCCGCGGTTTTCGACGATCTCGCCCGACATTCCCGATTCGTCCTCCGGAATGGCGGCAGAGATATATCCGACAGCCTCGGTCGAACCGTCGGACGACGGCCTCGACAGCTGCTGTTTCAGCGTATACACGCCCGGCATCGCGAGCCGGTACGATACCGCCGGGAAGGGCGGCGCGAGCTCGGTCACGGTTCCGTCTGGCGCCTCGGCCGAGACCGACTTCGAGTAAGCGAGCGAATTGACCGAGATGACGCTGCCCGCGACGCGCAATCCGGCCCCGTCGGTCATAGCCGGCAGGCTGTAGCTCAGCAGGTTCTGCACGAGGATCGGGAACTCCTTGAGCAGCGGGAGATTGCTGTTGTGGATGTCGAACGCCAGCATGGCAAACTTCCGCCCGTCGCCCGCGCTCTTTACCGCCACCGCCGGCAGCATGCCGCACAGCGCGACGGTCTCCCAGCCGTCTCCGCATGATATCTCGTAGAATCCCGAGAGCGCGATCTCGGAGAAGTTGACGTACGCTCCGATCTCGGACGATGCGGCCGTTCCTGCCGAACTGAGCGTCGTGCCCTTGATATAGCTTTTCACGTCAAGGCCCTCCGTGTCGGTGTCGGGCGAGATGAACCAGACCGAACCGCCCTCGGGCAGCTTCGACGGCACGAAGCAGTCGAAGATATAGAGGTCGTATCCCTCCGCGAGCGAGGCGTCGAAGTCCGCGGTGCCGCTCTTGTAGAATGTATATCCGCCGATCGACGAGAACACCTTTTCGATGAAGAAGGCGTTGTCGCTGACGGCCAGCACACGCCTCTCCTCCGTCCGTTCGAGCGGGATCGACACCGTGTTGTCGTCGGAGAGGATGTCGTCGCAGACGACGGTCACCGACGCGACGCGCCGGTCGGGCGATATTCCAGTCCAGTACACGCTCTGCGCCTCGCCTTTTTTCAGCGACACCTTTTTCGCGTCGGTGAGCAGGCCGTCGCAGCGCAGCTCGAGCGTATATTCGGCGTCGGGCCCGAATGTGCGGACAGTCGACATCACGGTAAATCCCGAAGCGTCTCCGCCGCAGCTCATATGCGTCACCGCCGTGTTGGTCCCGGTGCCGGCGAGGTTCACGACCTCGATCCTGCCCGAAAAGCCCGAGAACTGCGGGTCGTAATCGGTGTAAACTATGGTGAGGCTGCCGCCGTCGCTGCCCTCGGTCATGCCCTCGGCGAGCGTCAGAGCGTCTGACAGACTGCCCCCCGAGTACCCGCAGGCGCAGTCGCGCAGCGCCTTTTTGATCTCCGCCCTGTCGTCCGAATGCGAGACCGCCGGGAGCACGGCGTCGCCGGCTATCAGCACCGACATCTTCTGTCCCCGCGACAGCCTGCCGGCGACGTCCATGACGTCGTCGAGCGCGCGCTCGAAGCGCGTCTTTCCGCCGGTCCCCGGGTCGGAGTCGACCGCCCTCATGCTGGCGGAGGCGTCGATGACGGCCGTGATCTCGCCGTACGCCCTGCCGTCGGTCAGCGCCGGGCCGCATATCATGAAGCAGATGAGGCTGACCGCCGCCAGCTGGAGAATAAAAAGAAGATTCCGGCGCAGCTTCTGCCAGGGCGTCGAAGCCTCCATAAGGCTCGCCGTCTTCTGCCAAAGAAACAGGCTCGGGATCTTCATTTCCCTGTGTTTCTGTTTGAGGATATAGAGAGCGACGAGCGCGGGAACGGCTATGAACGATATGAAGCCCCACGGATTCGTGAATTCCATTTCCGGCACTCTCCTCTCTTCAAAACTTTTTTACGAGAAAACTCCCGCTTTTGCACCGGCGCCGGTGAACAGCTCTATGATGTCGCCGTCCGAGCGCGCCGGAATGTAGTAGATCCCCGCCTTGAGGCAGAAATCCCTCACCGAGGCCGTATAGTCCTCGAGCGCCTTCGCGTAGAGCTTCAGCGCCTCGGGGCCGGCGTCGATGTCGGCGTAGGTGCCGTTTTCGCTGTCGATCAGCCGCAGCCTGCCCATGCCGTCGATCGGCGGATCGGTCTCCTCGGGAGACAGCAGGTGCACGAGCACCGTCTGCTGCTTCATGTAGAGCAGGTATTTGAGCGGTTCGCGGAAGTCGGCGTCCGACATGAGGTCGCTGATCAGCACCGACGCACCGGAAGATCCCCGCAGCGCCCTGCACTTGCGCAGCGACGCCGCAAGATCGGTCTTTCCGCCCGGCTTCGCTCCGGCCAGCCTGCCGAGCGACGCGAAAAAGGCGTCTTTCCCGCCGATGCCCTCCGCGATATCCTCCGACCTGCCGTCGGCGAGTCCCGTGACGTTCACCCTGTCGGTCGCCGACGCCGAAATGTAGGCCACGGCGGCCGCGATGCGCATCGCGGTGTAGTATTTTTTCGGTTCGCCGAAGTCCATCGACGCCGACAGATCGACGAATATGTTCGTCTGCAGCTGTTTTTCGTCGAGAAACAGCTTTATGAAGAATTTCTCGAACCTGCCGTAGGCGTTCCAGTCGATCCGGCGGAAGTCGTCGCCCTGGATGTATTCGCGGAAATTGGCGAACTCCACGGTGCTGCCGAGCATCTTCGACCGCCTGCCGCCGCTGTAAAGGTTGTTGACGGCGGAGCCGAAATTCATCGACAAGGCGTCGAGACGGCTGATAAGGGAGTCGTCGAAGAAACGCTCCCCGCCGCTCTGCCGCTCCTGTTCCTCCATCATATCCTGCGCGGCGGCTCAGACTCCCGAGCGGCCGTCGTAGCCCGTCTCGGAGAGTATCATGCCGATAATGGCGTCGGGATCGAGGCCCTCGGTGATGGCCTCGAAATTGACCGCGATCCTGTGGCGCAGCACCGGATAGGCGAGTCCGGCGATATCGGCGTCGGCGACGTTGAACCTGCCCTGCGACAGCGCCCTGACCTTCGCTCCCGATATTATCGCCTGCGCGGCTCTGGGGCTCGCCCCGAACCGCAGGTATTTCTTTGCCGACGGAGCGCCGGAACCGCTCTCGGGATGCGTCGCCGAGATCAGCCTGACGGCTCTGTCGAGGACCGAACCCGGCACCGGGACGTCTCTTGCGACGTCGCGCATCCTGAGGAGCTCTTCCCTGCCCGTCACCTTCTGCGAGGTCATGTCGCTCTTCTTCTGCGTGAGCAGCACGATGTCGCGCAGTTCGTCGTCGCTCGGGAAGGGCACCGTGATCTTGAACATGAATCTGTCCATCTGAGCCTCGGGCAGCGGGTAGGTGCCCTCCTGCTCGATCGGGTTCTGCGTCGCGAGGACGAAGAAGGGCTCGTCGAGCCTGAACGACTCGCCTCCGACGGTCACGGTGTGCTCCTGCATGGCCTCGAGCAGAGCGCTCTGGGTCTTGGGCGTCGCACGGTTGATCTCGTCGGCCAGCACGATGTTCGAGAACACCGGGCCGCGCCTGAATTCGAACCTGACGTTCCCGCTGCCGTCCTTGAGGACGATGTTGGTACCGGTGACGTCGGCCGGCATCAGGTCGGGGGTGAACTGTATCCTCGAGAACGGAAGGTCGAACACCCTGCCGAGCGTCCTCACGAGCCTCGTTTTGCCAAGCCCCGGAACGCCCTCGAGCAGCACGTTGCCTCCGGCGATGACGGCGGTCACCGTCTCGTCTACTATCTCGTCCTGACCTATTATGTCTTTTTTTATCTCAGACAGGATCCGGCCGCAGCTGTCCCTGAATGACAGTATCGTTTTTTCGTCGATCATGTATCTGTCTTCCTTCCTCACGGGTCAAATCATTCGAGCCCGGTAAAGTATCTTCCGACGATCTCCTTCAGCCCGTCCGGTACGTTGTCCCGGTCGACTGACGCGCCGGCCCTGTCGGCGTATTCTCTGAACACACGGTCGTACGGGACCGTCCCACCGACGATCTCGGTGCGGTCGAGCTCTATCTTCACGGGGTTTCCGTTCTCGTCGACCGACCCGGGGATGTAAGCGGTGCCGTCGCCGGTCTGCTCGGTGCTTCCGGGGTCGTAGACGCTGCTGTACTCGTCGATGACATCGCCCGGGCCCTGTCCGGCCCCGGGCCCCTGTCCGCCCTGCTGACCCGATTGTCCTTGCTGGCCCGACTGTCCCTGTCCGCCCTGCTGGCCCGACTGTCCCTGCTGGCCTTGCTGACCCGACTGTCCCTGCTGACCCTGTCCGCCCTGCTGGCCCTGCTGACCCGACTGTCCCTGCTGACCCGACTGGCCCTGCTGACCCTGCTGTCCTTGCTGTCCTTGCTGACCCTGCTGGCCCTGCTGGCCCTGCTGACCCGACTGGCCCTGCTGACCCGACTGGCCCTGCTGACCCTGTCCGCCCTGCCGGGAAGGATCGTTTTCGGCGGTCTCGGCGAGCGATTTTTTATAGTTGTCTATCGTCTGCTGTATGCCCTCGGCGGCGGACTCTCCGGCTTCGGATCCGCTGTTCGCTTTTTTGATCTCCTCGGCCAGCTGCTCCAGCGCCTCCGAAGCCTGCGCTTCGGCAGTTTCCGCGCTCTCGGTCGAGCCGCCTTCGGCCATCTTCTCTATCTTCTCGGCGGCTTCGTTCAGAGCCTTTTCAAGCTCCTCTCCGCCGGCTTCGGATCCCGCCGCTTCCGCGGCTTCCTTCAGGTCGCCGGCGATATCGGAGAGCTGTTTACCGGCCTCGGCGGCCTCTGCCGGAGAAGTTGCCCCCGACTTGTCGCCGACCTTCGCCGCGGCTTCGGCGACCTCCTTTTTCAGTTGCTCCGAGAGCTTTTCCGACTCGGTCTTTCCCTCTTCGCCCTTCTCCATCGCCTTTCCGAGGTCGCTGAGGGTCTTGTTGCCGCTGCCTTCAAGCGACTGGCCGGCACGCTTCATCGCGTCCTGTGCGGGGGCGTTCTTCTGTCCGGCGTCCTTCTTTATGATATCGTCGATCTTCGACGACGCCTCGTTGACCGCCGCGAGCCTGTCGGAATTGTTCTCCGCCTCAGCCAGTCTGTCCCGCAGGTCGTCTATGACCTTCTTCGCCTCTTCCCTGTTCTCCGGGAGCAGGTCGGCATCCTCTATCCTCTTCTCGAGGTCCTTTATGAGTTCTTCGGCCTTTTTCTGCTCGGCGACGGTCTGCGCCTCCCTTGCCCTTATGCGGTTCAGGTTGAGGTTCGGTATGAACGCGCAGCCGGCGAAGAGCAGCACGGCCAGCGCCGCGGCGATCAGCTTTTCCTTTTTTATGCGCAGTTTTACCGACGAAGGCTTCACCTCCGCTATCCTGCGCACGGTATCCTCGCGCTGGAGCTTCGCGAAATCCGAACCGTCACCGATCAGCCCGACGGCCGCCTCGGCCCTGTTGCCGGTGCCTGTGCTGTCGATCCGCTCGGCGATCTCTTTCATCGAGTGCCTGCGTCTTAAGAAGAGCACGGCGAAGCTTATGACGAACGCGATGCCCGCCGCGGCGCAGCACGCGCCGAATTCTATCGCGACTTTCGAGAACAGCGACACGACGAACAGCGCCGCACCGCACGCGGCGCCTGCCATCAGCGCGATGAGCGCGGCGTTGCCGGCGCTCTCCGCCTTCAGTCTGCGGCCGAACGGCCGGAAGAGCTCGCGCAGCCTGCCGTAGTCGGCGGCCGCCGTTCCGTTAACGTATTGATCTGTTTTTTTCATCCGCGGCCTTCTCCTTTCTCAAGATAAGGCAATGATCCTTTTGTTATGCCATATGATCTGCGGTCCCCGTCTTACGGAGGCCGCCGGGGTCATCGCCCGGCGTACTGTCCCGCTCCCTGCTTCGCTGCGAGCTTTGCCGCTCTTCTGTTCTGCTTCGCGGCTCTTCTCTGCGCGCGTCTGCTCTCTCTCATCGGGTCGATCGACCTCGCCGACGACCGGAGGAGCAGAAAGGCGAGCGCGCTGTAGAACACGACGTTGGCGGCTATGATCACCCACCAGTTCCAGCTCTCGACCGTCATTCCCGACACGAATTCCGACAGGATCTGGGTCGATGTCGAGCCTCCGAAGATGAGCGCGACGACCAGCATTACATACCCGAGGATCGGGTTTATGAAAAGCGGGACCGGAATATGGAGATTGAACGCCGGCATGTATCCCGCCGCCTGGATCGCGTAGTATATCGATTCTTCGATCCCGTAATATGTAAGCGATAGGATGTAATCGACAAAAACTATTCCTATGAGTGTGATGTAAGTCAGGACTATCGCCCCTCCGGTCCGCTTAATCTTCGACGAATAGAAGACCGCGAGCGAGGTTATCCCCGCGGCAAGCCAGACGTTGAAGATGAGCGCTGCCGCGATGGACAGCGCCGAAACGCCTCCGACAACCGACATCACCGCAAACGCGGGAAGGAGCGAGACCGTCACGATCCCGATCCAGCTGAGCGACGACAGGAATTTGCCAGTTATGATCTGCATCGGAGTCATCTGCGAACAGACCAGCATATCGAGCGTCTGCTGCTCGCGCTCCGACGATATCGCGCTCCCGGATACAGCCGGGCAGAGTATGAACATCAGCGCGAGGTGGAGCGACATGAAGACGAAATACAGTATCTGACCCGTCTGCGAGTCGGGATAACTCGGGTTCGGGCCGGCGTTCATCACAATGACAACCACGGCCATGATGAATGAAGCTATGGCGGTGACTATCGATATCATGACGACAGAGCTCGTCTGCTTCGCCCTCATTTTGAGGCCGAACCTTAAGATGGCGTTGTCAGCCAGGCCTGTTTTCATTGTCTATCACCTCCAGGAATACCTGTTCGAGCGTGCGGCGCGTCCGGCCGATCGTCACGACCGATACACCCGACAGCATAAGCGCCTTCGTGAGAGCGACGGCATCCGCGTCGGTGCCCGAGAACTCTATCTCGAGCTTCATTCCGTCGCGCACCATCTCTCCGGTCTTGTCGCTCGTCCTCGCGACGGACGCCGCTATTTCGAAGTCCTCCTCGTTCAGCAGCTCGTAGGAGATCTTGGCTTTCTCGCCCATCTGCGCATCGATCTCGTCGATGCTCCCGTCGGCAAGTTTTCTGCCGTGATTCAGGATGACGACCTTGTCGCAGAACTCGCCGAGTTCGGGCAGGATGTGCGAGCTTATCAGCACCGACTTCCCCCTCTCCCTCAGCGCGCGGAGGATGTTCTTCAGGTCCGCCCTGGCCTGCGGGTCAAGGCCCGATGCCGGCTCGTCGAGGATCAGCAGCTGCGGATCGTGGAGCAGGCACCGCGCGACGCACAGCCTCTGCTTCATGCCCCGCGAGAGCTTGTTGACGTTCGTATCCCTTTTGTCGGTCAGGTTGACGAGCTCGAGCATGTCCGACACGAGCTGCTCCCTGCCCTGACGGCTGATGCGGTTCATGTCGGCATAGTAGTCGAGATATTCGGCCGCCGATATGTTTCTGTATACTCCGAAATAGTCGGGGACGTATCCGATGGCCTTTCTCGTGGCCATCACGTTGCGGCTGATCGGAAATCCGTTGATGTATACTTCGCCGTATGTCTGAGGCATGAGTGTCGAGATGATCCGCATCGCCGTGGTCTTGCCGGCCCCGTTCGGACCGACGAACCCCACGATGCTTCCCTCCCCGATCTCCATGTCAAGGGCGTCGAGGGCTCTGAAGCGGCCGAAGTCTTTCGTGAGTTTATCTGTTACAAGCAGCATTTTCAAAGCTCCTCCGTCATCAGTAAACTTCGACTCCGTCGACTCCGCCGTAGACAGAGATCTCGGCAACTCCGTCCTTGTCCATCTTTTCGGCGAGAGCCGCGCCGTCCCAGACGGCCGCGATAATCAGCGTTCCGCTGTCCTTTTCACCCTCCGGGACATCGAATAGATTCTCCCTGGGTGTGACGTCAGGATCGCTCAGTCTTTTGTCGTGACCTCCGGTTAGAGAGACACTGATCCCGACCGATGAATATGACAGACGGATGTCGAACGCATATCCTTTGCCGCTGTCGATACTGGAATAGGTGACAGGGGTGGAGCCGTATGAGTATTTCCTGATTTCATTGTAATCATTCCAGAAAATGGTATACGGGAGTATATTTTTTATGATCGCCGCTCCCTCGTCTTCATAATAGTACAGTTTCCCGATGTCCTCCCATCTGCCGTCGCTGTAGTTGAGCACGAAGAGATCAGGTGCGTTTTCCTCTTTCGGCTGAGTGAAGAGCTTTACCGCGTAATCCATGTACGGCTGCTTCGCGTCGACGGCATAGAAGACGATCAGCGGTTCGGCACAGCCTTTGCGGCTTATGACGGTCTCCTCGCCGACCCCGGCCGACACGATGCCGTGCGTCGCTCCTGCAAACTTTGCCTTCAAGAGCCCGGCGCCGACTTCTCCTCCGGCGGGAGCGCCGGTCGGATCCTTTTTCTGCCACACGAGAGTCTGCGTATAGTTTCTCGACGGGTACCTGCCGTTTACCTTCAGCTTCACCTGATCTTCGCCTTCGTCGAATCCGCAAACGAAGATGTTAGAGCCGTCGGTGTATATTCCGTTTATGTAACTCGGGAGATTTGAGATGATCCAGGCGCGGCGGTAGAGCACCGGGTCTTTTTTCAGCATCATGTACATGTCGGTGTCCTTCACCGGCATCGATCCCCCGTACCTGCTCATGCCGCTGTCATAGCGCATGATCTGGGAAGCGTTGTATGCAATGGTGTATACGGGATCATCATCAGCGCTGAAGCCGTAGTTCACCGGGTCGTTCATCGCCTCGAACCGGGTGTAGCCCGCCCTCTCATAACACAGTTTGTATATGAGCTCCTTAGCAGTTGCGTCAGGCGTCTGACCGGCGTTGCCGACCGTGACGCCGACCGACATGCTGCCGCCGGCCGGAAGATCTCCCAGCACGTATGCCCTGTTCCTGAACACTACGAAGACATCGCTCAGCGGCCTTCCGCAGGTGTTCACGACGTTCACCGTCGCGATCACCGCGTCGGGGTCTTCGGGCACCGCCAGAGAGTCGAACGCTGTCGGGAAGCTGATCGGCACGTCAGCACTTGCGGGCTCGACGGTGACGGTCAGCGGGCTGTACGAGCCGTCGGTGTAGTCTGCGGAGCAGCTGACGTAGCTTCCCCTGGCTATGCCGTCGATGCTCATGCAGCTGTCGCCGCTTCCGTATCTGAATCCGAGGAAAGGCGTGCGGTCACCGCCGGTGAGCGTGGACGCGCTGCCGGCGAAACTCAGCTGTTCTCCGGTGTCGTATGACAGCCTTGCCTTACTGCCACGCGACATGAAGGCGGTCGAATTCAGGCTGACCTCCGCTCCGCTTTCCGAGCCTTCCGTAAGATGTACCGTCCGGAGCGTGCTTCCGGTGGTCCCGCCCTGCACGGCGGCGCCGTATCCCGTGATCATCACGGCGAACAGCAGCGCGGCCGCCGGGAATACCGCCCACATGAGCACCGCCTTCTTTTTCCTGCGCAGGAATATATACGAACCTATGAGGCCCGCCCCGATGTATACGAGCAGAATGACGAGTATCGCCGCTCCGCTCGGCTCGCGCGTCTTCGTGTCCGCGCGCAGGGACGACTTGTCGGTCATGTACGCCGGATACGCGGACCCGCCTACCAGTCTCGAATAGTAGTTGTTTCCGCGCCCCGCGATTAGCGAAAGAAGGAACGGAAAGGCGTCGTCGGTTCCGCTGAACGCACGGTCGCTGAGCGAGAATCCCGTCACGAAAAGACCGGTCTTCAGATTCTGGTAGATATATACCTCGCCCTGTGACCCCGGAACGGCGGTGAAGGACTCGTCCTTCAGTGAGCATACGTCGATGTTCTTCAGGTCGAGGATGCTGTTCGCCATGCCCGCCCAGGTGTACGACTTGTATATCGAAACGATATGTTTTTTGCCCTCGAATGTCAGCGCGCTCTCGGGCGTGCCGGAGAAATACTTCGAGAAGCCGTTCAGCACCGCCGC
>CADCPG010000185.1 GCA_902803255.1 uncultured Ruminococcus sp.
CTAAGGTTCCACCGCCGGAGGGCGCGGCACTGCTCCGACGTGGCGCGCGAATGCCCGAGCGCGAAGATCGCGCGCGGGTCGGCTGCGGCGACGTCGCGGATGAAGCCCCCGATCCCCGGCCTTGCGGGATCGACCGCCCAGATACGGGCGAATCCGCGAAGCTCGGCGATGAGCGGCAGGTAGTCGTCCCGCCTGATCCCGCCGTTCCAGAGTATCGACGACTGATTGCTTCCGAAGCCGCCCATATACGGGCCTTCCATGTATATCCCGCGAATGATCCTGCCGGCGCCGGTCTGCGACGCCTCTTTCAGGATCTGTGCCGCCGAGAGGATCTCGGTGAGGGGAAGGTCGTGGTAGAGCGTCGGCAGGACCGACGTCACCCCGTGCGACAGAAAATGCCGGCAGTCGGTCTGCGGGTCCGCGTGGAAGAGCGCCCGCGGGCCGCCGTGGTTGTGTATGTCGACAAATCCGGGCGAGGTGTAGAGCCCTCCGGCGTCGATCAGCGCGGAGCCGGCGGGGATTTCCGTTTCGCCCCGCTTTCCAAGCGACACGATCCTTCCGCCGTCGAAATTCAGCACGCCGTCGAAGACGATCCCGTCCTCGAGTATCAGTTTCGTGTTTATCAGCGTTTTCATGTGTTGTTTCTTTTCTTCACCCTTTACCCTTCACCCTTCACCCTTCGCCGGCCTTTCCGCCCGGCTCAGAGCTCGGCGTCCGTTATACCGTCGTGCCAGCTGGCAAAGGGCTTTGCGATCGCCTCGGAGACATAGCAGACGCCTTTCCCGAGCCTCATGATCGACGCCGGGCACTCTTTGCTCACCGGCCCGTACAGCTCGATGCGCGAGATCATCCGCTGCCACGAGCTGCCGTCGGCGTTGACGAAATTGTGCAGCTCGACGCGCTCCTTCGCGTGCATGATGTCGCGCGGGCCGATCGTCGCGGCCTTCGGAGGCACCGCCCAGACGTCTCCCGACGCTCCCATCGGCGAGAAGAGCGAGTTTTCGCACACCGTGAGCGGCACTTCGGTCACGATCCTCGAGCCGAGCGAGCAGAATTCCTCAAGGGAATCCGCCGCGAATTCGGGGCTTCCGGGATCGATGAACGCGGTGTGGCCGGGCCAGCCGGTCGCCGAGTAGACGACGTCAACTCCGCCGCCCGTAATGTCGTCGATGATCTGCGAGTACACGCCGTCGGCGCTGGTCTCGTTCGTGTGGACGTGCCAGTGGTCGAGCGGCGGGCGCAGGTCCTCGCGGATCCTGTAGTAGAAGTGGTTGAGGAAGGAGTATCCGAGGCCGGCGCCGTAGGTCAGCGGCGCGACGTTCCCGTCTTCGTCGGCCCACTCGTCCATCGCGAAGGCGTGCACGTTGCGGGCCGAAATGTTGAATCTGTTCAGCATGTTCGCGACCGACGAATACGCCGCCGGCCACTGGTTCGGGCAGATCATCGAGAACGGCCTGTCCTCGATGTCGGACATGAGTATGCGGTAAAACATGTCCTGCACCATATGGAGCGTCGGATCGAGGACCACCTTCACCGAAAAGCCGTTTTCGTTCTCGTATTCCATTTCGTCGCGCCGTATGTTCCGTATCCGCTCGAGTTCGTCGAGCGTCAGGCCGCTGCTCGGCAGCCACGACGCGGGTCTGAATCTGAATTCGTCGTAAAGTCCCATGAAAAGCCTCTTTTTCTGTCCGTTCAGTCGACGGGGATCGCCACCTTGCGGTGCGACAGTTCGTCGTAGGCGAAATAATCGGCCGCGGGAAGTCCCATGTCACGGAATACGCCGGCCCAGCGCTCCGGCATGTCATCCTTGTAGAACCAGGGTCTGAAGCCGAGGCGCAGATACGTTTTGATCGCGGGCCGCCGGAATTCGTCGGTCAGCAGCTGTATGCGGTGCGCTCCGCGCTCGATCATATAGTCGAGCGGCGCGGCGCAGAGCGAAAGTGACAGATGCCTGCCCATGAACTCCTCGGCTATGCCAACCTCGTGAAGGCTCGGCGTTTTGCCGAATTTTGCCGTCGCGGTGCCGGCGATCGCCCCGTCAGACGATCTGCAGATGAGGAATATGCGGTCCGGCACGCAGTCGGGATCGCCGAGCATGTTTTTTTCGAACCACTCGGGCGTCCAGGGGTCGGTGTGCAGCGACTTCCAGAGAGTGTAGTTTGCGTGCAGCCAGCCCTCGGTGTCCGAGAGGTCCCCCTCCTTCAGCGTTCTGATGAAATACCCGTCGGGAGCCGGGATGCGGTAAGGTTCGTTCCTGAAAAGGAGCATTGATATCTGATTGCCCATGTTGACTCCGGTACTCACGCAGAGATACCTTCATTCCTTCCTTTCGGTCTGTTTTTGAAAAATGCCTGTCTTTGCGGAGAAAATGTTGTATAACCGGAACGCTACGGAACTTTTTTATTTGTACATGGGACCGTAAGCCGCGCACGCGCGGTAGTCCTGTCCCTCTTTGTCCATTCCGAAGGCGCTCCATGCCGCCGGCCGGAATATCATGTCTTCGGGCACGTTGTGCATGCTCACCGGAATGCGCAGGACGGAGCAGAGAGTTATAAGATCTGCGCCGATGTGCCCGTAGGATATCGCGCCGTGGTTGGCTCCCCAGTTGTTCATCACATCGTATGCCGATGCGAAGGGGCTGCCGGGCCTCGAGCTGTCGCATCTGGGGGTGAACCAGGTGCAGGGCCAGGTGTAGTCGGTGCGCTTCCAGAGGACGTCGGAGACCTCGTCTGGCAGCGATACCGTCCAGCCCTCGGCGATCTGGATGACCGGCCCCAGTCCCTTGACAAGGTTCAGCCTGATCATCGTGGCGGGCATCTCCGCCCTCGTGAGGAAGCGGGAAGAGAAGCCTCCGCCGCGGAAATAGCCGTTGTCGGCGGCGCACCAGACCGTCGCGCCGAGCATCTTTTCCGTATCCTCTTCGGTGACGTCGTACCAGCGCTTGATCAGCGGTCTGCCGCCGCTGTCCTTCACTTCGCCGCACGCGTCGAGGCAGCACGCCCCGGAATTGATGAGATGTATGAAGCCTCCCGCCTCGGCGGCGTGTCCGGCAGTTTCGTATCCCGTCACGCGTTTAACCGACTCGCTGCTCCAGAAGGTGCGGACGTCGGCGAACATCTGCGGCCGGCCGGTCAGAAGCTTCATGAAGAGCATCGAGATGCCGTTCAGCGTGTCGTTTTCGGTCGCCAGTATGTACGGTTCGCGAACGCCGTCCCAGTCGAACGACGAATTGAGGATCGCCTCTCCGAAGTCGCAGTTGGGATAGAAGTCGGTCCACTGGCGCTGCCCCTGGAAACCGGCCGCGATCGCGTTGTGGCCGGCCATCTCCTCCTCGCGTCCCGCGGGAAGGTTCGGGTTGCCGTTCATCAGGTCCTTGATGATCACCGCCGTCTTGACCGTGAATTCCCAGTCTTTTTCCTTCTGTTCGGGGGTTTTGCGCACGAAAGCGGGGTTCTTGTCGAATCCCTCCGGGCAGTTGGCCTTCGTCCATGCGAGGGCCTTTTCATATTCGGCCCTGTCGTATATCTCCTCCGTGATGCGACGGATGATCTCGACTTCGTCGACCGACTCGACGCGCATGCCGAGGTATTCCTCGAGGAATTCGGGGCTGATCGACGAACCGCCGATGCCCATGCAGACCGACCCGATCTGCAGGTACGACTTCCCCTTCATCGTGAGCGCCGCGACGGCCGCCCTCGCGAAGCGGAGCAGCTTCTTGCGGACATCGTCCGGCATCGACATATCGTCGGCGTCGCGGACGTCCCGCCCGTATATCCCGAAGGCGGGCAGGCCCTTCTGTGCGTGCGTCGCCAGCACCGACGCGAGATAGACCGCGCCAGGCCGCTCGGTGGCATTGAATCCCCAGACGGCCTTGACCGTCGACGGATCCGTGTCCATCGTCTCCGAGCCGTAGCACCAGCAGGGAGTGACCGAGAGCGTGATCGAAACGCCCTCGCGCCTGAACTGTTCGGCGCACGCCGCAGCCTCCGCGACGCGCCCGATCGTCGTGTCCGAGATCACGACTCTGACCGGCTCGCCGTTCGAGTATCTGATCTCCTCCTCGAACAGTTTTTTTGCCGCGCGGGCCATACTTACGGTCTGCTCCTCAAGCGATTCCCTGACCTTCAGCGGTCCGCGGCGCCCGTCGATGATCGGCCGTATGCCGATGACAGGATACTCTCCGATAAGTCTGCTTTTTGCCATTATTACCTCCCCTTTGCCCGGTACCGGGCTGTTTTGAGCGGCGATCAGACGCATGGCGTGTGACCTGATGCTATTTTATCATATTTTCATCTATTATTCAATCGTTTTCGCGCCGGGCGGCCGAATTAATCAAAACACAGGGCGCCGCGTTGCAGCGGCGCCCTGTCCGGCCGGCCTTTCCCATGTTACCGGGAGGCCTGCCCGGGGCTTCGGAAGGCGCTGCGTCTTGCGCGCTCCTCCTCCGAAAAATCGTAGTATGCGTGTACCAGCGAGCGGTATCCGAGTTCCTTCATGTCTTCATAGCGAACGTTGAACCGCGCCTTGGTCCGCTTCCCGCTGATGAGAAAACGTATGCAATCCTGGGCGTAGCGGTCTATCGTCCGGAGGGAGGCGTCGGTGTTGATGACGGGGAAATACCAGTAGGTCCAGGACAGTTCGCTGCCTTCGCGGCTCTCAAAAAGCTTGTTGTTGAATATCCGGATGAAGGCCTTTGCCGCCTTCTCGCCGTCCAGCCCGTTCCGGTCCGACCACCTTGCGAGCGCCCGTGCCTTCCTGCGCATCTTTCCCTTCAGTTTCGCTACAGAAGCCGGCGCTACGTCCACCTTTCCTCCGCGGCAGAAGAAGCCCAGGTAAGTGAATCCCTCTTCGGGCGAGCGGAGTTCCTCCTTCGAGCGGTTGACCGACAGCCCGGCATCCTCCAGGACGCCGTGAAGTTCCTCCGCGGCAGCCTCAGCGCCTTCGCGTGTTTCGGAGAAAACGATTATGTCGTCCGAGTATCTGGCGTAGACCGCGCCCGATTCAGCAAAGGACGCGTCGAGGTCGGCGAGGTAGAGATCGGCGTAAAACGACGCGACAGGCGTGCCGGCCATGATCCCTTTCTGCTCGAAGACGGTCTTTCC
>CADCPG010000186.1 GCA_902803255.1 uncultured Ruminococcus sp.
AGATGACAGAACAGCTTTCAAACATGGAGCGCGCGGAGGTCCTGACCCAGGCGCTCCCTTACATCAGAAGATACAGGGGCAAGACCGTCGTCGTGAAATACGGCGGGAACGCCATGACCGACGACGCCCTCAAGGAGCAGGTGATGGAGGACATCGTGCTGCTCTGGCTCGTCGGAGTCCGCGTCGTGCTGGTGCACGGCGGAGGGCCCGAGATCAGCGACATGATGTCGAAACTCGGCAAGAAGCCGATGTTCATCGACGGCCTGCGCGTGACCGACCGCGAGACCGTCGACATAGCCCAGATGGTGCTCGCCGGCAAGATCAACAAGACGCTCGTCGGCATGCTCGGTATGAAGGGCGGCAAGGCCGTCGGACTTTCGGGGATCGACGGACGCATGATACTCGCCGAGAAGCTCGACGAGCGGCTCGGATACGTCGGCAGGATCACGGGGATCGATACGAAGCCGGTCGACAACGTGCTCTCGGGCGGCTATATCCCGGTCATATCCACACTCGGCTGCGACAGGGCAGGCAACACATACAACATCAACGGCGACACCGCCGCCGCAAAGATCGCCGGAGCGCTCGGAGCCGAGAGACTGATACTCATGACCGACGTCGCCGGGATCATGAGGGACAGGAACGACATGTCGTCGCTCATCCCTGAGATAACGGTGTCGGAGGCGCGCCGCCTCTACAGCGACGGGGTCATCTCCGGAGGCATGGTCCCCAAGGTCGACTGCTGCATAGAGGCTATCATCGCGGGCGTGAAGAACGCCGTCATTATGGACGGCAGGGTCCCGCATTCGATACTCATGGAGCTGCTCACCGACGAGGGCGCCGGCACGCTCGTCACGGCCGATCCCGAGTGAGGCCGCGCCGGAGCGGCGATAGGGAAAGGCTCATTTTCTCTTAAACAGAAAAAGGTGAAACATGGATAATACGATTTTTGAGCGCGACAGCCGCTATATTGCGGGCACATACGGACGCTTTCCCGTCGAGATCGTCCGCGGCGAGGGCTCGCTCGCGTACGGCCCCGACGGAAAGAGATATATCGATCTCGGCTCGGGGATCGGGGTGACCTCTTTCGGCATCTCCGACCCCGTCTGGCGCGACGCCGTCGTCCGCCAGCTCTATGCCGTGCAGCATATGTCTAACCTTTACTATACCGATCCATGCGTCGCCCTTGCAGAGCGTCTTTGCGAACGCACCGGGATGGAGAAGGTGTTCTTCTCGAATTCGGGCGCCGAGGCGAACGAGTGTGCGATCAAGGCCGCGAGAAAGTACGCCGCCGACAGATACGGCGAGCAGAGGCATCTCATAGTGACGCTGAAGAACAGCTTCCACGGCCGGACGCTGACCACTCTCGCCGCCACCGGTCAGGACAGGTTCCACACCCTTTTCCGTCCGCTCACGCCGGGTTTCGCCAGCGTCGCCGCCGGAGACCTCGAAGCGCTGAAGAAACTGTCTGAAGACGGATTTCCCGCCGCCGTGATGGTCGAGTGCATACAGGGCGAGGGAGGAGTCATACCGCTCGACGGCGGATATCTCCGCGCCCTTTCCGCCTGGTGCGCCGAGAACGACGTTCTGCTCGCGGTCGACGAGGTACAGACCGGCAACGGCCGCACCGGAGCACTCTACTCATATATGAATTTCGGCATAAAGCCGGATATAGTCACGACTGCCAAGGGCCTCGGCGGAGGCCTTCCGATCGGAGCGACGCTCCTCGGAGAGAAGTGCGCCGGCGTATTCTCGCCCGGCGACCACGGCTCGACATTCGGCGGAAACCCGGTATGCTGCGCAGGCGCTGTAAGCATCATAGACCGGATCGACGGCGAACTGCTCGCCGGAGTGAGGGAAAAGGGGGAGATGCTGCGCGGTATCTTCGACGGCGCCCCCGGCGTGTCGGGCGTCAGCGGTATGGGACTTATGCTCGGCATCGCGTGCGAGCGCCCCGCCGCCGAGTGCGTCAGGGAATGCATAGACCGCGGCGTACTCTGCCTTACGGCAAAGGACAGGATAAGGCTCCTGCCGGCTCTCAACATCCCGTCGGACCTGCTCCGCGAAGGAGCGGAGGTCATCCTTTCGGTATGCGCGGGAAAACACTGATCTCATTATCAGAACTATAAAAACGATTCAGGAAAGGTACGGTAGTGCAAATGAAAAAGCAGAGTGTTTTCAGAGGAGCCGCCACGGCTCTCATCACGCCGCTCGACGAGAAGGGCGTGGATTTTGTACAGCTCGGACGCTTGATAGACTGGCAGATCGAACGGGGCATCGACGCTCTGGTCATCTGCGGTACCACGGGAGAGGGCTCCACCCTCAGCGACGAGGAGCACCGCGCGGTGCTCGATTTCGCCGTGCGCAGGGCCGCCGGAAGAGTCCCGATGATAGCCGGCACCGGATCGAACGACGTCGCATACGCCGTCGATCTCACGAGATACGCGTGCGGCGTCGGATACGACGGCATGCTCCTCGTGACCCCGTACTACAACAAGGCGACACAGAAAGGGCTCATTAAGTCGTTCACGACCGTCGCGGACGCCAGCACGAAGCCATGCATCCTCTACAACGTACCGTCGAGGACCGGTGTGAACATCGAGCCTTCCACCTACGCCGCCCTTGCCGATCACCCGATGATAAGCGGGATCAAGGAGGCCGGAGGCAACATCTCGAAGATCGCCGAGACCGCCTCACTCGTTGAGGACAGGCTCGACATCTATTCGGGCAACGACGACCAGATCGTTCCCATAATGTCTCTCGGCGGCAAGGGAGTCATCTCGGTGCTGTCGAACCTGCTCCCGGCCGAGACATCAGCGCTCTGCCACATGTATCTCGACGGCGACACGGCCGGGGCGAGAAAGCTGCAGCTCAAATACATGCCTCTCATTTCCGCCCTCTTCTGCGAAGTCAACCCGATACCGGTCAAGGCGGCCATGGCGGCCATGGGCTTCTGCAGGAACTACGTGCGCCTCCCGCTCACCGAGATGGAGGACGCGCACAGAGAGCATCTGTACGGCCTGATGCGCGCCGAGGGTCTGATAAAATGATCAGGATCATAGTCAACGGCGCGAACGGAAGGATGGGGGTCGAGGTCGAGAAGATCGCCGCGGGCGACGACGGAATAATGGTCGCCGCGCTCGCCGACATCTCGGGCGACGGCGTGTCCTGCTTCCGCTCGCTGTCCGATATCCCGGCATCGACGGCCGCCGACGTGATAATCGATTTTTCGCACCACAGTGCCGTGAATGACGTCCTGTCGTGCGCCGTCTCCCGGAACATCCCCGCCGTCATAGCGACGACCGGCCACACGGCTGAGGAAAAGGAGAAGATTAGAGAAGCGTCTGATAAGATACCCGTGTTCTATTCGGCCAATATGTCGCTCGGCGTCGCGGTGCTCGCAAAGCTCGCCGTCACCGCCGCATCGGCATTTCCAGAAGCCGACATAGAGATCGTCGAGACGCACCACAACCGCAAAAAGGACTCTCCCAGCGGCACCGCCCTTATGCTGGCCGAAGCGATCTCGCGCGCCCGTCCCGGCTCTCACATATGCGCCGAATCGGGAACGCGCGGTCTCCGCGACCCGAACGAGATCGGGATCAGCTCGGTGAGGCGCGGCAGCATCACAGGCATCCACGAGATACTGATCTCCACAGACAGCCAGACTCTTACCCTCAAGCACGAGGCGCACTCAAGGACGCTTTTCGCCGAGGGCGCGATCTCGGCCGCCCGGTTCATCGCCGGGAAGGGACCGGGACTCTACGGCATGAGCGACCTCGCCGGTGCGGCCGACCCCGACTGAGACCCCGTCGGAGAGCGCGGACAGGATTATTGATCAGTGAAGAAAGAGCAGAGAACGGAAAGATGATTAAAGCAGCTATATGCGGCTACGGCAACCTCGGAAAGGGAGTCGAGGCCGCGATGAACGAAAGCCGCGACATACAGCTCACGGCGGTATTCACCCGCCGCAGTCCCGGGACGGTAAAGCCGGTACGCGACGGAGTCAAGGTCTATTCAT
>CADCPG010000187.1 GCA_902803255.1 uncultured Ruminococcus sp.
GGAGGCGGCCTCGACGCGGTGGCGGGCCTCGAAGGAAAGTGCATAGGCGGCGACAGGTTCGGCAACGCCGAGGGTCTGCTCCCGAAGAAGAGCGGACGCCAGTACTACGAGTGCGACATAGACACCCTCCACGCGAAGGAACGCGGCGCGAAGCGCATCGTATACTCGAACGACGGCCTGATCTATTATACCGGAGACCACTACGAGACCTTTGAGCTGCTCTGGGGCAATCCCTGACGGAGGCACAGGACATGACACCGGTAATACTTGACGGCCGAGAGATGACATCGCGCGAGGCCGCGCACAGGCACATCGCGTCGGTGCTGGGATTTCCCGAGTGGTACGGCGGGAACCTCGACGCGCTTGCCGACTGCCTCTGGGAGACCGACGGCAACCTCTGCGTCGTACTCACCGAGCCCGAAGCGATGCTGGAGGCCCTGGGCGGATACGGGCAGAAGATCATAGACATCTTCAGGGAGAACGCGTCGCACAAGGGCGGCTGCGGGTTTGCCGTATGCGGCACCGACGGCGCAGACTTCGCGGCAGAGGAAGAGAAAGAGAAAGAGAATAATAACTGACCGGCGGGGCACCCCGCCGAAAGGCTGGTCGGGATCAGATGAGCATCTGTTTTTCACGTGAACTGAATGAAGAAAAAGAGGCCGGCGCCGTCATATGCGGCGCCGGCCCCGCAGGCTGGGTCGCGGCGGTCGCCGCCGCGAGGAGCGGACTGCGGACTGTCCTGATAGACAGGTACGGATTCGCCGGCGGCACCGCCGCGGCGGGATACGTGCTGCCGATCAGCGGATTTTATCTGCGCGGCAGGCGCGTCGCGGGCGACATAGCATACGAGTTCGCCCGCCGTATGGAGGCGGCCGGAGCGGCGGCCTTCGAGTTTCCGAAGGGCAACATATCGTTCGACCCGGAATACTACAAGCTCATTGCCGGCAGAATGCTGCGCGAGGCGGGCGTCGAATTCGTCAGCAACACATACGTGTGCGGCTGCGAAACGTCGGACGGGCCGGACGGGAAGAGGATAACGCACGTGATCGCCGCGGGGAAGAGCGGAATGCGGGCTTTTTCCGGCAGGACGGTCATCGACTGCACCGGTGACGCCGACGTCGCGGCATACGCCGGGGTGCCGATGCAGCCCGACGACCCGGAGAGGCAGCCGATGTCGCTCTGCTTCCTGCTTGAGGGCGTCGATACCTCGACAGAGCTTCTCGCCCCGTATATACATCACGACGGAAAGGGAGGGCGCGGCTCCCGGTGCGACCCCGTAAGGGAGTTCCTGCTCGGGATCGAAGACATAGGCGACTTCTGCGGCCCCTGGTTCAACACCGTCGTGACGGGAACGGGAGCGGTCGCCGTGAACGTCACGAGGACAGACTGCGACGCCACCGATACCGCTGCCTTCGCCGAAGCCGAATACAGGCTGCGCGAGGACATGTTCAGGATCACGGAGCTGCTTCGGGGCAGGTTCCCGGAGTTCGCGAACTGCCGCATCGCGTCGTCCGGCTTCAACGCCGGGGTCCGCGAGTCGAGGCGGATACTCGGTAAATACACATTCACGCGCGACGACCTGTTCTCGGGAAGAAAACTGCCCTGTCCCGTCGCGGGCTGCGCGCATCCCGTCGACATACACGCGGGGCACGGCCCGGGGCAGAAACTGACGTCGCTCGGAGCGCTCTCCTTCGTGCCCTTCGACAGCATGGTGGCGGGGGGATTCCCCAATCTCATCGTCGCCGGCAGGTCGGTCTCGGCCGATCCCTCGGCGTTCGCGTCGCTCAGGGTCCAGGGCACGGCCATGACGCTCGGAGAGGCGGCCGGCCGCGCCGCGGCTTTCGCGGCGGAGAGAGGCCTCCCGGTCTACAGTCTTTCCGAAAACGGTTTTTCAGTCAGGACCGATTTCGAATGAGCGGCTGTTCTCTCTGCCCGAGGAAATGCGGGGCCGACAGGACGTCGGCGACCGGCTTCTGCGGTGTATCCCGCGCCCCCAGGGTAAGCCTCGTGATGAGACACATGTGGGAGGAGCCCTGCATCTGCGGCGGCGCCGGTGCCGGGGCGGTGTTCTTCTCTGGATGCCAGCTCCGCTGCGTCTTCTGCCAGAACGCCGCGCTCAGCCGCGGGTGTGCCGGAGAGGACATCAGCGTCGCGCGGCTCTCTGAGATATTCGCGCAGACGGCGGAGTCGGGCGTCGCGTCGCTCGATCTCGTCACGCCGACTCACTTTACTCCTCAGATATGCGAGGCGCTGAGCCTCGTGAAGGACAGGATAAAGATACCTGTTGTCTGGAACAGCAGCGGATACGAATCGCCGGAGACGCTCGCGATGACGTCGGGGCTCGTCGACATTTACATGCCCGATTTCAAATTCGCCTCTTCCGCTGTCTCGCTCGAGCTGTGCGGCGTTTCCGACTACGCCGCCCGCGCGGCGGAGGCCGTCGCGTTCATGTACCGGCAGCTCGGCCCCCGCCGCTATTCCGCGCCCGCGGCCGTCCGGCCTTCGCCGGCCGCCCCTCCGGGGCCCGGAGCGGCGGGCCCCGCGCCGGAGGCGCCGGCCCCGCTGCTCCGCCGCGGGCTGCTCGTGCGTCACCTCTGCCTTCCCGGACGCCGCCGGGACTCGCTCGAGGTGCTGCGGATACTGTCGGAGACCGTTCCGCCCGACGGGATAGTGCTCAGTCTGATGTCGCAGTACACTCCGGACTTCTACTCCGGCAGCGACCGGGCCCTGCACAGGCGTCTTACGACATTCGAGTACGACTCTGTCGTCGGCGCCGCGTGCGACCTCGGCTTTTCGGGATATATGCAGTCTCCCGGCTCGGCCGACTCAGGCTACACTCCGTATTTCCCCGACCGTCTGACCGTCAGTCTGACCGCAGGTCTGTGATCCTCTGGGGGCGGAACTGCTTTTGTCGCTGATAATTCTGATCGTCAACCGCAGAAATGTGCGATTTAACTCTTGACAAACCGGAACTATTTTGGTA
>CADCPG010000188.1 GCA_902803255.1 uncultured Ruminococcus sp.
AAGGAAGTTCGGAACGGAATGCAGGGGAGCGGAAAAGATATTTCCCCCGCACCTGACGAAAACAGTTGAAAAAAGTAGCGTTTTGTGATATATTATAAACACAGGACCGCGGGCAGCCGCGGGATACGGGAGGCTGACAGAACAACATCATGATAATCAGATTTCTGGGTACAAGTCACGGATTCTGCGAAAAGGGCAGATTCTGTTCTTCGGCGGCGATCACATCCGGAGACAGGAGCTATATCATCGACGCCGGAGCTCCGATCGCGTGCCTGCTCAAGACATACGGCATCGAATACACCTCGATCGGCGGGATCTTCATCACGCATTCCCACAGCGACCACTACATGGGGCTCGTCGAGTATATAAACCAGCTCGAGGGCTTCAGAGAGTACAAAGGTTTCCACAACGACATCTACGTGCCCGAGGGCTTCCCGAAGGCCAGGATAAACCAGTTCCTCTTCGGCGACCCCGAAGGGAAGAAGCGGACGATACCCGGAGGCGACAGCCGTCAGGGGGCCGATCCCGAGCCCGACCGCGTGACTTTCATCACCTATCATGACGGCTCAGTCTTCGACGACGGCCGGGTATCGATCGAAGCGATCCCGGTACAGCACATGGATAACGCCCACTCATTCCTCGTACGGGAGGGGGATAAAAAGGTGCTCTTCTCCGGCGACCTCGCGAGGAACTTCCCCGACTACCCGGCCGTTCTGACCGACGAACAGGGTGGCGGGGTCGATCTGCTGATCATCGAGGGGGCGCACACGAGGCTGAACAAACCTGAGATCATAGACCTGTTCTCGCGCACGAAGACAAAAAAACTTATCATAACTCACTGCAACTACGCCGTCAACACCCGCGAGATCATATCGGAGGTGAGGACGAAGCTGTCGGGGCTCTTCCCGGTCGAAGAGGCCTTCGACGGACTTCAGATCAAGCTCTGAGCCGGCGGGAAACGTCCGGAATTCACAGGAAAGGGATCAGAAATGAGCAGAGCAGACGACATCTACAGAGAGACGTGCCTCGACATCCTTGAGAACGGCTGGAGCGACGAGGGGCTCGAGGTAAGACCCAGGTGGGAGGACGGAACTCCCGCACACACGATCAAGAAATTCTGCGTGGTGAACAGGTACGACCTGAGGAAGGAATTCCCCCTCATGACGCTGCGCAAGACCGGCGTCCGCAACTGCATCGACGAGATCCTGTGGATCTGGCAGAAGAAATCGAACCGCATAGCTGACCTTCATTCGCATATCTGGGACGCCTGGGCCGGCCCCGACGGAACGATAGGCAAGGCATACGGATACCAGCTGGGCGTCAAACACAAATACGCCGAGGGCGAATTCGACCAGGTCGACAGGGTGCTGTACGACCTGAAGCACAACCGCGCTTCGAGGCGCATCATGACGAATATTTACAACCACGCCGACCTCCACGAGATGAACCTCTATCCGTGTGCCTATTCGATGACTTTCAACGTCACCGGAAACTATCTCAACGGCATTCTCAACCAGCGCTCGCAGGACATGCTCACCGCCAACAACTGGAACGTCGTCCAGTATTCGGTGCTCCTGTGCATGTTTGCGCAGGTCTCGGGGCTGCTCCCAGGCGAATTCGTTCACGTCATAGCCGACTGCCACATCTACGACCGCCACATCCCGCTGGTTCGCGAGATGCTCGACCGCCCGCAGTACCCGGCGCCCGAGCTGAAGCTCAACCCCGATATCAAAAACTTTTATGATTTCACCGTCGACGACGTCGTGTTTGACAACTACGTCGCGAATCCCACCGGATTCAAGATCCCGGTGGCCGTTTAAGGGGGCGTTCTCAGTGGATCTTATCGTTGCCGCAGACCGGGGACTGGCGATCGGGAAAAAAGGAAGCCTGATCTACAGTCTCCCCGAGGATATGAAATACTTCAGAAAAATGACGGCGGGGAAGACCGTCGTAATGGGACAGAACACCTTTCTGTCTCTGCCGGGCCCCCGGCCGCTAAAGGGAAGGACTAACATCGTGCTCTCGGCGGACAGGTCGTTCTGCGCAGAAGGCTGTGTCAACGTGCACAGCATCGACGAACTCTTCGACGAGGTCGCGAAGTACCCGCCCGACAGCGTGATGCTCATCGGCGGCGCCAGTTTATACAATCTGCTTTACAACAGATGTCGCCGCGCATACATCACCTGGATCGATGCGAAGGACCCCGAAGCCGACACCTTCATACCCGACTTCCACCGGCTCGAAGGCTGGATCCTCGAGAGCGAGCAGGCGGCGGTCGAGACCGGCGGATACACCGTTCATTTTGCAGTATACAAAAATACGGGAGCGGCTCTCTGAGCCGCCCCGTTTGGTTTGAGAGGGAAAAGAATGAGAACGGTACAGAGCTTGAACGGCGTGTGGGACTACCGGGTCGGGCGCGGCATGTGGGCGGCAAAGACAGTTCCGTTTTCGTCGCTCCCGGTCGGAGAGTCGGAATGCCGCCTCGTTTTCGACAGAGAAGTGAAGGGGGCGCGTTGTTTTCTTATCTTCGAGGGGATCACATACGCCGCGGACGTTGTCCTCAACGGCGAAGAGCTGGGGCAGATGCTCCCGTATTGTGAATACCGGTTCGACGTGACGGGCTTCATCCGCGACGCCGGTAACGAGCTGACGGTGCGTCTGCGGGATATCGATCCGGTGTTCGGTCCCTCCGAAGGGTGGGAAAACTACGGCGGGATCATACGTCCCGTCTGGCTGCTCTGCACGGCGGAGGACTTCATAACCGACGTGGTCTGGATGGCGGAGCCGTCGGAGGATCTGTCTGCCGCCTCCTGCCGGATACTGGCCGAAGCGGCCCTCCGGACGGAGGGCGCCGTGATTCGCTGGACGCTGATCGACCCGAGCGGACGAGTCTGTGCCGGAGGACCTGTCGAAGGCGGAAGCGCCTCATTCATGCTCGACGCTCCGGCCCTCTGGTCGCCTGACCGCCCGGCGCTTTACACACTGACAGTCTCGGTCTTTGTCGGCGGGACGGAGGTCGACCGCGACGAGAGACGCGTCGGTATCAAA
>CADCPG010000189.1 GCA_902803255.1 uncultured Ruminococcus sp.
CCGGCCGCCAGCAGTCCCCGGATCTGTCCGACGGCGAAATCTATGCCCGCTTCGCGCATAGACTCGGGATCGTCTCCGTATTTTTCGGCGGTCGCAGTGAGACTGTCCGGCACGAAGGAGTTCGAGAGCGATACTATCCTCTTGATCTGGCCGGCCGTCGTCACCGGCATGATGCCGGCCGTTATCGGGATACCGATCCCCGCCGAGGCCGCCCTTTCGGCGAAGTCAAGATAAAACGAGTTGTCGAAGAACAGCTGCGTCGTGAGGAAATCGCAGCCTGCGTCGGCCTTGCGCTTAAGATTGACAAGGTCCTCTTCGGGCGAGGCCGCCTCGGGATGGACCTCGGGATAGCATGCGCCTCCGACGCAGAAGTCGCCGCGGCTCTTGATGTGCGAGACGAGTGCGTCGGCGTGCCTGAAAGCCCACTCCGAGGGGTCCGAACCTTCGGGGATGTCGCCCCGCAGAGCGAGGACGTTCTCGACGCCCACCATCCTCATGAAGACCAGGCGCTCGTCTATGTTCTCGGCGGTCGATCCGACGCATGTCAGATGGTGGATCACCGGGACGCCGTATTTCTGCTCGATGTTTGCCGCGATCGGGAGGGTGTACCTCGCTCCGCTTCCGCCCGCGCCGAAAGTAACGCTCATGTAGGCGGGATGCAGTTCGGCGATCTTCTCGGTCGCGTCTCTCGTCGAGTCGAACCGGTCGTACGTCTTCGGGGGGAACACCTCGAAGGAGAGAGTGTATTCGTTTTTCTCAAATATATCCGTGATCTTCATTCTGTATTCTCTTTTCCTGTGTTGCGCTTTCCGCCGTCTGCCTCCTGCCGCGCGAGCCGGAGGACCGGAACTGTCCCGGCACATTATATTATATATTATTTGGTCCTGTTTGTAAAGTTTTGTTTTCGGGAGGCGGAGCGGGAGGCGGAGCTGCGGCGCAAAACGCACTTGAATTTTTCTGCCGAGTGTGATATACTTTTTTTATCCGCGGCGCGGTCCCGCCCCGGCGCGGACATGACAATACCGGCGGGCAGACAACGGAGATAATATGGACCGGAAGATCAAGCTTTGCGTATTCGACCTCGACGGCACCACAGCGGACACGCTGCCGAGCATCATTTACCATCTCAACGGAGTGCTCACTTCGCACGGCTACCCCGAAGTCCCTCCCGAGACTCACAAAAGTCTCCCGGGAGGCGGCGCCCGCAGCCTTTTCGTGAAGGTATCCGCCATGAAGGGATACGGAGGCATCGACATAGACGGAATGACGGCCGAGTGGATAAGCCGCTACTCCGCCGACCCGGTGTACCTCACGTCTCCGTTCGACGGCATCGCCGCCATGCTCCGCGAGCTTCGGGAGGCCGGTATCCGCACCGCGGTGCTGACGAACAAGAACGAAGTCTTAGCCAGATCAGTGGTCGCAGCGCTGTACGGAGACCTCATAGAAAAGACCGTCGGAGACGCTCCGGGACGCGCCCTCAAGCCCGATCCCGGAGAGCTGCTTGCCCTCTGTTCCGAGTTCGGAGCGGATCCGTCGGAGTGCATCCACAGCGGCGATCATATGATAGATATACGCACCGCCAAAGCCGCCGGAACATTTTCCTGCGGCGTGTCGTGGGGATTCAATCCGCCGGAGGCGCTTGCCGCCGAAGGTGCGTCGTTCATAGCTGAGAAGCCGGCCGACATATCGGCTGCCGCGCTCGGCGGAACAGTATACAGATAAGCGTATAACAAACGGCCTCATCCGCGACGGACGCAGCCGGCCGGACGGCCGCACCGGCATCGGCGGATAACGGGAAACGGACAGACGCGCTGTCCGTCCGTGACCGCACCGGCCCGATTTGAGAAACCTTTAACCGGAGGAGAACGAAATGACAGAAAACGGCCGCAAAGACCGCGGCGGAATGAGCGGAGCGGGACGTCCGAACGTCCTGTTCATCTTCACCGATCAGCAGCGCCGCGACACCATATCCGCGCTCGGCAACCCCTTCATCGTGACTCCGGCGCTCGACTCTATCGCGACCGCCCCCGATACATACGTCTTCGACAGATGCTACACCCCGTCACCTGTCTGCGTGCCGGCAAGGCTCGCGATGTTCGCAGGACAGTACTGCTCAAGGACCGGAAACAACAATAACAACGCAGTGAGCGTATACGAAGGCGAGGGCTTCTTCAAAAGGTTCACCGATGCCGGATACGACACCTGCTGCATCGGAAAGATGCACTACAGGAAGGACCCGTACGGCCCCATGGGCTTCAGGCGCCGCCTGGTTCAGGAGGAGATGGCGGACCCGCGGGACGACTATATGAAATGGCTCCGCGAAACTCCCTTCCGGAACGTCTTCGACTACAACGGACAGCGCACCGAGCTCTATTACATCCCGCAGGTGTCGCAGCTGCCTTCCGAGGCGCATCCGACGCAGTGGATCGGCGACAGAGCCGTCGAGTTCATAAACGGTACCGGCCGCTCAGGGGAGCCCTTCTTCCTGTTTGCCTCGTTCATACACCCGCACCCGCCCTTCGCTCCGCCTTCGCCGTGGAACAAGATGTACCGTTCCCGCGTGAGCCCGGCCTTCGTACCTGAGGACGAGGACTCATACCGGGATCTGCTCAGGAACAGATACACGCTCGACGCCCTGGCGATCTCGCCGCGCCGCCGCGAACTGCTCGTGCAGCATTACTACGCCTGCGTATCGTTCGTCGATTACCAGATCGGCAGGATCGTCGCGGCGCTGAAGGAGCGCGGACTGTATGAAAATACGATAATCGTCTTTTCGTCAGACCACGGCGAACTGCTCGGAGACTACCGTTCGATGGGCAAGCGCACGATGCTCGACGCTGCGTCGAACATCCCGCTGCTCATTCGAGTTCCCGGATGCACGGGAGGCATAAGACACGATCCCGCGTCGCTCGTCGACATGGCCCCGACGCTCCTGTCCGCTTGCGGCATCGGCTACCCCGGCGGCGAGTTCGACGGCGTCGATCTCATGAGCGGCAGACACGATCTCGTATTCTCGCAGTACGAAAGCGGCCCGGCGGAGACGTGTATGGCCGCGTCGGGGACCGACAAGCTCGTATGGTCCGCGATCGGCGGGCGGTATTTCTATTTTGACTCCTTCCCCGACGGGAAGGACAGATTCGACCTCTCGCTCCCCCGCGTCAGGGAACTGAAGGAGCGTCTCGACGCCTACATGGCATCCGACAGGTGCCCTGCCCCGACGGAAGGCCCGGCGCGCAAAAGCCCGCTGCTCCAGGAATACGGCTCCTTCTATGCGCCCCTCGACGACCACTGCAGCACGATGGAAGAGGAGCGGGCGAGGATGCCGGAGGGATACCCGATCACACTCGGATGCAAGCATACCGATTACTGACACGGATTAAGAAAGGATACAGACGATATGAAAAAGCTGATAGGCTTCGACCTCGACGGCACGCTGTCACAGCACCGTTCACCTCTCCCCGCCGAAAACCGCGAACTGCTCGACCGTCTGGGCAAAAAATACAGCCTTGTCATGGTCGCAGCCGGCAACTGTCCGCGCGTATACGGACAGATGGATCACTATCCGGTCGACATTATAGGCAACTACGGGATGCAGGAGAGCACGGTAAAAGACGGGAGGTTCGAGATCATACGCACCGACTTTACCGAGCCGGACAGAGAATGCTTCCTCGCGGTCACGTCATACCTTCGTAAAAAATACGGGTATACCGAATACGCCGGCGACCCGGTGGAGTTCCACCAGTCGGGTATGGTGACCTTCCCGCTGCTCGGCACCGCCGCGAAGATCGAAGACAAGCTCGTCTTCGACCCCGACAGGTCGAAGAGGCGCCGCATGTACGGTGAAGTCCTGGCGCTCTTCCCCAATTACTCGGTATACATAGGCGGGTCGTCTTCCTTCGATTTTTCGGCAAAGCGGTACAACAAATACGATTCGCTGATGAGATACGCCGCCGGGCACGGATTCACGAAGGACGAGATCCTGTACGTCGGAGACGATTTCGGCGACGGAGGCGGAGACAGCCATATCCGGCTCTTCGGAATGGATTACGTAAAGGTCGACGACTACCGCAGAACGCCCGAACTGTTGAGATTCCTGCTCTGAAAGAGCCGGCGCGGGATAGGACAGCCGGGCGGCGCATGCCTGGCTCAACGTCATAATGTCACAGGCCCCGGAAGATCCGATCTCCCGGGGTCTGTGACATATTATGTTTGCAGAAAACCGGCTCACGCTCAGGAGCCGAGGTAGCGGGAGAGGAATTCCCTCGTTCGCTGCTGCTCGGGGGCACCGAAGATCTGCTCCGGACTTCCCTGCTCGGCGATGACCCCCGCGTCCATGAAGATCACTCTGTCGGAGACCTCCCTTGCGAAAGCCATCTCGTGCGTCACGACGAGCATCGTAAAGCCGGCGCCGGCGAGCCTTCTCATGACGTTCAGCACCTCGCCGACCATCTCCGGGTCGAGAGCGGAGGTGGGCTCGTCGAAAAGTATGACCTCTGGGCCCATCGAGAGCGTCCTCGCTATCGCGACACGCTGCTTCTGTCCGCCCGACAGCTGTCTCGGCCTCGCGTTGATGAACTGCTCCATCCCGACCTTCGACAGGTATTCGAGCGCTGTCTTCTCGGCATCGGCCCGGTTCTTCCCCAGGACCTTCATCTGACCGACTGTGCAGTTGCCGAGCGCGGTCATGTTGTCGAACAGGTTGAACGACTGGAACACCATCCCGACTTTGGCCCTGTACCTGCGGATGTTGAAGCTCTTTGAAGAGATATCCGATCCGTGGAAGAGTATCTTTCCGTCGGTCGGCGTCTCGAGCAGGTTTATGCATCTGAGCATGGTGCTCTTGCCCGAGCCTGAAGAGCCGATGATGCTCACGACCTCGCCCTTCTTTACTCCGAAGTTTATGTCGGACAGGACGGTGTTCCCGCCGAATTTCTTTTTCAGATGCCGAAGCTCGATCACAAAGTCATCCATGACGCTCCTCCTGCGGGACTCTGATCTCCGCCTCCGGATCCGACTGCGAACCGCATATGACGTAGTTTTCGGAGCCGCTCAGCTTCTTCTCCGCGAGACGGAGGATCCTCGTCACGGTGAATGTCAGAATGAAATAGATCACGCACACGACGAGATAGGTCTGGAAGCTCTGGAAATTCTGCCGCTTGATAATTCCGGCGAAATAGTAGAGTTCGGTGACGCCTATGACGTTCAGCACCGATGTGTCCTTGATGTTGATGACGAACTCGTTGCTGACCGACGGCAGAATGTTCCGCATCACCTGCGGGATTATCACGTGAAGCATCGTCTGCGGGTGGCTCATGCCTATCGACAGCGCGCCTTCGGTCTGGCCGCGGTCGATGGAGATGATACCGCCCCTGACGATCTCGGCCATATACGCGCCGGTGTTGATGGAAACGATGAACATGCCCGACGGGATGAGCGGGAGCGTCGCGCCGCCGCTCGCGAAGGCGTAGCCCCAGTAAATGACCATCGCCTGGACCATCATCGGCGTTCCGCGGAAGACTTCCACGTAGGCCGCGATTATCCCCTTGACGGCCCTGTGAAGGCCGCGCAGAAAGCCGTTACGCGACTCCGGAGCCGTCCTGATAACACCGGTGAGCAATCCGATCACGAGACCCGCGACCGTGCCGACCAGCGATATGAGCATCGTATAACCGACGCCCTTGAGCAGATAACCGTGGTAGTCCGCGATTATTGCAGCGACGTCTGAAAAGAACTGTGCCATAAATCACACCACGCGGGAGAACTGTCCCGCTTTTATTTCTTGATTATTACCACGAGGTTCGACGAATAGTAGACGCTGCTGAAGTCGATCTCCTTCGCTCTCTCCGCGGTGGGGCTCATTCCGGCGACGATGGCGTCGACGGTCCCGGCCTGGACGGCGGGGATGAGCGAATCCCACTCAAGCGCGTAGATCTCGAGCTTCATTCCGAGTTTTGCCGCTATGTATCTGGCGATCTGCACATCATATCCGTTGGCATATCTGCCGGCTGCGGGCTGCCCGTTAGGTTCGTAGATCGCGACCGCTCCGGCGGAGGGAGTGCCGAGGTCGGTCCAGTTAAAGGGCTCGTAAGCGCACTCCATGGCGACCTTCAGCGTACCGGCGGGGTTCTCGGGCTCGGCGGCGGAAACGGCGAGTTCGCCGATCTCCTTGCCGGCAGAGAGCTTAACCATCTGCTCCATGAGGGCGGCCCTCTGTTCGGTAGTGACAGTAGCCAGCGCCTCGTTGATCCTTGCGGTGAGCTCGGAGCCCTTCTTCAGGCCGACGGCGATCCCGGTGTCGGCGTCGGTGGCCTCGAATCCGGTGTCGTTGTTGACGAAGTGCAGATAGTCGAGCGACTCTTCACTGAGGCAAATGGCAAGCGCCGTCGGTTCCTCGGCGATGTAGCCGTCGATGGCTCCGCTCTTGAGGGCGATGAGCAGATCGGCGAATTCGGGATAGGTCGAGCTCTGGACTTTGCTTATCTGGCTCAGCGCGTCGGCGTGGAAGGTGCCCGCCTGCGCGGCTATCTTGGCGCCGGCAAGGTCGGCTATCGACTTTGCTGCCGAGATGTTCTTCGCGCCGCCTCCTCCGCAGGATACGAGCGCGAGCATGAGGATCGCGAGCACCGCGCAGAGCGCGGCAGTGAGTGTGCTTCTTCTTGTTGATCTCATTTGTTTCTTCCCTTTCGTGTATGTTCGAATTTTATGAATTCTCCGCCGGTAAAAAAGGCCGGCCCGGATGAAGAACATCCGGACCGGAAATAATACCGGGTAAAGATAGCTCTCCACATAAAGTGACAGTTCGCGACATTTTCTGCCGCGCCCCAACCTCCCGCAGTGCAAAGATACGGGAGATTTCGGCGAAAGATCCTTTCCCGGGGCTTCACCGGCACCTGCCTGCCTCCGCTCCGGTAGTTATATCTTTCGCGACCTCTATCGTTTGATTGCGCATATTATAACGCACAAATCGCCTTTTGTCAATATTTTTTCTTTTTTTCTCCCGGTTTTTCACGCAAAACGAGTCTTTTCTTGCATTTATCTTTAGAATATGATATAATTATAATGTATTTTTGTATCCAGGAGGATGTGGCGTGGGGATCCAGATGACAGTTATCGGAGTAACCGGTCCCAGCGGAGCCGGAAAGTCGCTGTTCTGTTCGCGGTTCGCCGAAGCCGGCTACAGGGTGATCGACTGCGACGCCGTGTACCATGAGATGATCTCCAGGCCTTCCCGCTGCGTTGCCGAGCTCTCCCGGGAGGAGAACTTCGGCCGCGGCATACTGCTGCCCGACGGATCGGTCGACAGACGGGCTCTGTCGCGCGAGGTCTTCGCCGGCACTCCCGAATCCGAAAAGAAGCTCGGTCTGCTCAACTCGATAACGCACAGACACGTGAGGACCAGCATAAAGCGGCGGCTGTCGCACCCGGGCGGCAACCGGCTCGGATTCGTCATCGACGCTCCACTCCTCTTCCAGGCCGGTGTCGAAGCCGACTGCTGCCTCACCGTGGCCGTCCTTGCATCCGGGAAGATCCGGCTCGAGCGGCTCCGCGAGCGCGACGGCCTCCCAGACTCCGATCTGCTGGCAAGGCTCGGCGCCGCGCCGCCAGACGAATGGTATTCCGGCCTTGCCGACGTCACCGTTGTGAACGACGGCTCGCCGGAGAAGCTCTTCTCAGCCGCCGACGCTATCATGAAAATGACCGGAGAAGGCCGGACACCCGAAGAAATACGGAAGGCGGTGTCGCGATGAACAGCAAGGCGAGCGTGAGGAACAGCATAGCCGTCCTCGTCATAGTGCTGCTGTCGATAGCGGGAGGATTCATTTTCGACCGAGTCGCGAAAGAGGTAAAGAGAGACAGATATCCGCGGGATTTCGAAACCGAAGTCAGATCGAGCGCCGAGGCGAACGGACTGCCCGAGAACACCGCGTTCGCCTGCATAAAGCTCCGCTCCGACTTCTCTCCCGCCCTGCTCACGGAAGGCGACAGCGGCGACATGATAGGTCTCTTTCAGCTGACCGAATCCGACTATATCAGATATTACGGCGGCGAGCCGGGTTCGTCGGGTCTTCTGTACGAGCCGGCGACGAACATCGAGACGGGCTGCAGGCTCGTGTCGGCGCTGTTCGAGAAATACGCCGGCTGGGACGAGGTCTGGGCCGCGATGTACGCGGGAGAGAGCACGGTCGACGCCTGGCTTTCGTCGGGGCTCTATTCCGACGCCTCGGGAAGGCTGAAAACGGTCCCCGACAGCGACACGGCCGACTATGTGAAGCGGATGAACGAGACACTTGAGAAGTACGAGGAGCTCTACCCTTCGAAATAGCCGCCGGAACGGAACAATTGCAGGATTCAAATCTCATAAAGACAGAAAGCGAGAAAAAGATGACACCTGAAGAGATCCGCGGACTCACATACACAAAGAAGTCCGCATACGAGCGCAAGCGCGGCGAGAACTATCTTTCCGACATCGGAGCATACGCCGAAGGATACATGAGGTTCCTCGACGAAGCCAAGACCGAGCGCGAGGCCGTCAGAGAAGCCGTACGGCTGGCCGAGGCCGCCGGCTGGAAAAAATACAACTTCGGAGACAGGATCGAGACCGGAGGAAAATACTACTACAACAACCGCGGGAAGAACCTCTTCCTCTTTGCGGTCGGAAGCCGCCCGCTGACAGAGGGCATCCGGATCTCGGCCGCTCACATCGACTCACCCAGAGTCGACCTCAAGCCGGTCCCGCTGTACGAAGACGGCGGCATGTGCTTCCTCAAGACACACTATTACGGCGGCATAAGAAAATATCAGTGGACGGCGACGCCGCTCGCCCTCCGCGGCAGGATCTCCCGGAAGGACGGGACGTCCGTCGACATCCGTATCGGCGAAGACGGAAGCGGAGACCCTGTCTTTTACATCAACGACCTGCTCCCACACCTCGCCCACAAGGACGACTCGAGGCCGCTCGCCGAGGCGGTACCGGGAGAAAAGCTCAATCTGCTGGCGGGTTCCAGACCGATCCCCGGCGAATCCGACGGCATAAAGCTCAACGTGCTCGGCATACTGAACGAAAAATACGGCATTACCGAAGAGGACTTTCTCTCCGCCGAACTCTGCGCAGTCCCGTCCGGCAAGGCTCGCGACGCCGGCCTCGACCGTTCGATGATCTGCGGCTACGGCCACGACGACAAGGTCTGCGCCTACCCCGCGCTGACCGCCGTATTCGACGCCGCGGAC
>CADCPG010000190.1 GCA_902803255.1 uncultured Ruminococcus sp.
GGTGTTCGTCGTCAGCGCCTCTCTTACCGCGTGGTACACGCACTCGAACACCGGGCGTTCGTTCGAGAATTTGACCTCGAGCTTCGCGGGGTGCACGTTCACGTCGACCGCCTCCGGCCGTATGTCGATGAAGAGCGCGCAGGACGGGAACTTCTCGGGCGGTATGTACGACGTGTACGCCTGCTCGAGCGCCGCCTGCACCGTGCGGCTCTTGATGTATCTGCGGTTTATGAAGAAATTCTGCCACGTGCGGCTGGCTCTAGGCATGTCGGGCGACGATATATACCCGTACGTACGGATGCCTCCGAGCTCGGTATCGACCTTCAGCATCTTCTCTGCCTGCTCTTTGCCGTATACCGCGCGCATGACCGACGACAGTCTGCCGTCGCCCGGCGTTTCGAGCCTTATGACGCCGTCGGATATGACCCTGAACGCTATCTCGGGGTGCGACAGCGCGATCTTCTCGACCGTCGCCACTACCGCCGCCGCTTCGGTGATGTCGCGCTTGAGGAACTTGAGGCGCGCCGGCACGTTCGCGAACAGATTCTCGACGATGACGGTCGTGCCGTCTCTCGCCCCCTGTTCGTTCACCTCGCCGACCCTTCCCGAGTTCACCTCGATCGACGCCCCCATGGCGCTGTCCTTTATCTTCGAGATGATCCTCAGGTCGGAGACCGAGCCGATAGCCGCGAGCGCCTCGCCGCGGAAACCGAGCGTCATGATGCTGCCGAGGTCGGCAGCCTCCTTTATCTTGCTCGTCGCGTGGCGCTTCACCGCGAGCGGAAGGTCCTCGGGGAGGATACCTGACCCGTTGTCGGTCACCCTCATATAGAGGACGCCTCCGCGCTGGATCTCTACCGTTATGCGGTCGGCATGCGCGTCTATCGAGTTTTCGGCGAGCTCCTTTATGACCGACGCCGGCCTGTCGACGACCTCGCCGGCGGCGATGAGGTTCGCCACCTCAAAGCTCAGCAGATTGATCTTTCCCATTCTCCGTATACCGGATCCTTCCCTGTCTCCGTGCCGGCGTAATCATTCCGCAAGCACCTTTATCTCAGTCTTTTCTGCAGTTCGAAAAGGAGGTTGAGCGCCTCGACGGGCGACATGTTGTTGAGGTCGGCGGCCCGTATGTCGTCGATCACGCCCCCGTTTATCACCTCACCGATGTCGATCGCCGAGTCGTCCGCCCCGCGCGACGGCCGCTCCTCGGGCCGCGCCTTCAGCATCTCCTCGAGGATCTCGCCCGCCCGCTTTATCACCTCGCGCGGCACGCCGGCCAGCTTCGCGACCTCTATGCCGTAGCTGTCGTCGGTGGCTCCCGGCACTATCTTGCGCAGGAAGACGATGTCGCCGCCCTTTTTCCTCGCGGCGATATTGTAGTTGACGATCCCCTCGCAGTCGTCGGCCATCGACGTAAGCTCGTGGTAGTGCGTCGCGAAGAGCGTCTTGGCGCCGACCTTTTTGCTGTATGTGTACTCGAGTATCGCCTTCGCGATGCTCATGCCGTCATATGTCGAAGTCCCGCGGCCGACCTCGTCGTATACGATCAGGCTGTCGGGAGTCGCAGAGCGCAGGATCGACGCCACCTCGTTCATCTCGAGCATGAAGGTCGACTGTCCCGAGGCGAGGTCGTCGGATGCCCCGACTCTCGTGAAGACACGGTCGGTGACGCACATGTCTGCCGACGACGCCGGCACGAACGAGCCGATCTGCGTCATCACGGCGATCAGTGCGACCTGGCGCATATATGTGGATTTGCCCGCCATATTCGGTCCGGTGATGATCATCACCCGGTTCTTTTTCATGTCGAGCACCGTGTCGTTCGGCACGAATCCGGCGTTTTTCGTGAATTTCTCGACGACGGGATGACGGCCGTCGCGTATAGTGATGCGGCGCTCGCCGTTGAGCGACGGACAGACGTAGCCTCCCGCCGACGCCGCTTCGGCAAGCGAGCAGTAGACGTCGAGCTGAGCCAGCATCGAAGCCGCCTTCCGCAGGCGGGCAGCCTCGGCAGCGACCCTGTTCCGGATGTCGCAGAAGATGTCGTATTCAGCGGCGCAGAGCCTGTCGCCCGCTCCGAGCACCTTCGACTCCATCTCCTTCAGTTCGCCGGTTATATACCTTTCGGCGTTCGTCAGAGTCTGTTTTCTGATATAGCGTTCGGGTACCAGGTCACGGAAGGAGTTCGTCACCTCGAGATAGTACCCGAAGACGCGGTTGTATCCGATACGCAGCGACTTGATGCCTGTCGCCTCGCGCTCCTTCTCGGCCTCCTTTTCGATCCAGTCGCGTCCGCCCGACACTATGTCGCGCAGGCTGTCGACCTCCTCTGACCATCCGGAGGCGATCATTCCGCCGTCTCTGACCGAGAAAGGCGGGTCCTCGACGATACTGCGGTCGATGAGATCGCGCACGTCATCGAGGCCGTCGGACGAATCCCTGACGGCGGCCAGCTCCTCTGACCTGCAGTCCGCAAGCAGTTCCTTCACCGCCGGCACCGCGGCGAGCGACGCCGCCACGGCACGGAGGTCGCGCGCGCCGGCGCTGCCGTATTCTATCCTTGTGGTCAGCCTCTCGAGATCCATGACCGGCGAGAGCGCCGCGGCTATGTCGGCGCGAAGATCGGGGCGCTCGACGAGTTCGGATACCGCGCTCTGGCGCCGGGTGATCCTTGTCACGTTCAGCAGCGGGTGCTCCACCCAGAAGCGGAGGAGCCTTGCTCCGGGAGCGGTCTTTGTCCTGTCGAGGACCCAGAGCAGCGAGCCCTTCTTTTCTCCCGAGCGGAGCGCCTCGGTCAGCTCGAGATTCCGTCTCGTCGACAGATCGAGCTGCATGTAAAGGCTGCGCTCGTAGATATTCAGATCCTTGATATAGGAAATATCCGATTTGTGAGTCTCTTTGATGTAAGACAGCAGCGCGCCTATCGACGATATCAGCAGCGGCCGCTCAAGGTCGGACTTTCCGAGCAGCGCTCCGAACTGCGACACCGCCGCTTCCGCCGCGGCGGAGGGCTCGAAGTACTCCGCCCTGTCCTCGACGGTCTGCGCGCCGAGCCTGTCGGTCACAAAGGACGGCAGCCCGCGGAGCGACTGCACCGGGCGGTTTATCAGGATCTCCTTCGGCATATAGGTGCCGAGCTCGTTCATAAGCTGCTGTACGAAGTCTCTGCCGTCGATGACGGTGGCGAGCACGCTGCCGGTCGATACGTCGGCGAAGGCCAGACCGCATCCGCCGTCGCCCGCCGCCACCGACGCGAGGTAGTTGTTCCTGTTCTCGCTCAGCATGTCGGCCTCGAGTACTGTGCCGGCGGTGATTATCCTGACGACCTCGCGCCGCACCAGGCCTTTGGCCGCGGCGGGGTCCTCGGTCTGCTCGCACACGGCGACCTTATATCCCTTTTCGATGAGCTTCGCGATGTATGTGTCGGCGCTGTGGAAGGGAACGCCGCACATCGGGGCGCGCTCGGCCTCTCCGCAGTCGCGGCCGGTGAGAGTGAGATCGAGCTCCCTCGACGCCGTCAGAGCGTCGTCAAAGAACATCTCGTAGAAATCCCCGAGACGGTAAAACAGCAGGTAGTTCTTATACTGATCCTTTATCTTGAAATACTGCTCCATCATTGGGCTCACGGCAGCTCACCTCTTTCAGTCAGTCATATACGTCCGGGCATCGGCCGTCATCCGGGGCGTCGCCCGTTCATCTCAGCGGGACGAGCAGCCTCCGCAGGTGGAGCAGTCACCTGTGCATCTCCCGCCCTGCTCTTCACCGTCATCCGTCATGGCTCTGATCATCGCGCCGTTTATATCCTCCACAAGGGCGCTGAGAGCTCCTCTGGCGGCCTCGAACCTCTCGTAGGTGTCAGACCTCGAGATGATGCCGTAAAGCTCGTCTATGCGCTTTTTCAGGGCCTCTGTGAGGTCAGGGTCGGGCAGCGGGAGGGTCTGCGCGTTCGCGAGAGCCTGCTGCTGCACGGAATACTCGGTCAGCGCCGCCTGAAGTTCGGCGTCCTTTCCGTACTCGGCCTCGGCGAGCCGGTATTCGCGCATCACGTCAGATACCTTTATCGCCGCGCCAATCGAGGCCGCCGCGGCTAGCATTTCAGTCTTTGTCATTTGTTTCTGTTCTTCTTTCCGTATCCGTCTGCCGGATAATACTTCTATTTCGTATCGCTGTGTCGCTGCAGCTATGGCGGGCGCTCTTTGCCGCCGGATGTTCCGTCCGCGATGCGCTCAGATCTTTTCGGCGAGTTCGCCTTCGAGCACGAAAGCCCCGGTCCCCGTGACTTTCACTTTCACGAAGATCCCTTCGGGAACGGTCTCCCGTATATGCAGTAGCTTTCCGCCCTCGGTCCGGCACTCGGTCACCGAAGGGTCGGTCCTGCTTCTCCCGCATGTCAGCACGCGGATCTCGCGCCCCTTGTACGCCGCGTTCTTTTCGGCCGAGATCCCGGTCTGCAGCTCGAGCAGCCTCTGCATCCGCTCTCCGGCGGTCGCAGGATCGACCGCTCCTCCGAACGTCGCGGCGGGAGTTCCCGCTCTCGGCGAATATATGAACGAGAAGACCATGTCGAATCCCGCCTCCCGAAGAAGGCTCAGCGTATCCTCGAAATCGGCTTCGGTCTCACCGGGAAAGCCCACGATTATGTCGGTCGACACGACGCACCCCGGTATCCTCTCTTTGATCAGCCGGAGCGTATCCATGTATTTTTCCCTTGTGTATCCGCGGTTCATCGCGCGCAGTACGGCGTCGCTGCCCGACTGCGCGGGCAGATGGAACTGCCTCGCGACATGACGTCCCCCGGCCATGGCGTCGATGAGCTCCGGCGTCGCGTCCTTCGGATGGCTCGTCATGAAGCGCAGGAGGAAGTCGCCGTCGATGCCGTCGGCACGACGGAGGAGCCCGGTGAAATCGCACTCGAAGGAACACCCTCTCCCGTACGAATTGACGTTCTGTCCGAGCAGCGTGATGTCCCTGTACCCGCGTGCGACGAGATCGCGAACTTCTCCGATGACGGCGTCGGGCTCGCGGCTGCGCTCCCGCCCTCTCACATACGGCACTATGCAGTAGGTGCAGAAGTTGTTGCAGCCGTACATGATACTGACCCAGGCTCTGTACGACGATCCCCTCCCGCTCGGCATTATCTCGGGGACCGGGGGCTCGTCAGGCGGGAGCCTGAACACCCGCCGGCCGCCCTTCAGCCGGCCGAGCAGCAGCGAGGGAAAGAGATGGAGGTCTGATGTCCCGAACGAAAAATCGACATACGGGTAACTGCGCTTCAGCTGGTCCGCGCGCCTGCCCTGCGACACCATGCAGCCGCACACCGCAATTATGACCGACGGGTCGGCGGCCTTGAGGTGCTTGTACTGGCCGATGACCGACAGCGCACGCTTCTCGGCGTGCTCCCTGACCGCGCAGGTGTTCACCACGATCAGCGACGCCCCCTCGGGACGGTCAAGGATCTCGTATCCCATCGACTCCGCCATGCCGGCGATCTTTTCGCTGTCGGCTTCGTTCTGCTGACATCCGAATGTGCGGATATAGACACCCGGGCGGCGTCCGCCCGCGCCGGCGAGCTCACGCACGCCTTCGACGTCCGCGAAGTATTTTCTTTCCTCTTCGGGAGAGAGTTTGATATCGCGCATTCCCGTGACCGCCTCCGTATAAAAATACAGTATATTATACTATATTTTACCGCGGTGTGTCAAGAACGAATGGATACTTTGGTGTCCTGCCGCCCGCATACGGGA